>CAIKNO010000291.1 GCA_903828805.1 uncultured Sandaracinus sp.
AGTGGGAGAGTAGGTCGCCGCCGGGTCTATCCCCTGAGCCCCGCTTCGTGATGATGTGAGAAATCCATCCCGCGAAGCGGGGTTCGTCTTTCCGTCGTATGGACTTCCGCGTGACCGAACGACCAAGGTCCCGGCTGATGCTCACGCTTCCTTGTCCCCTTGAACGGGTCGACGGCGCGCTGAGCCGCAGGACTGAGCTCGACGGCCGTCGCCGGGACGCTCTTCTCCCGCGCGCGGATCGGAACGGGCAGGCCCTGACATGAACCTCGGCGCCGGTTCCAAGGTCGCCACCGCCATCGTCGGGGCCTTCGGGCTGTCCGCGGGGGCCGTTCTTGCCTTGTGGGTCGGGTTCCCGTGGTGGCTGCGGGGAGAGCTCGAGGCCCGGGCGGCGCGTCGTGGTTTTCGGCTCACGGTGGGCGAGATCGATGTGTCTTCCGCGGGCGTGACGCTGCGGGACGTGGAGGCGTCGACCGCCGGCCCCGCGCTGGTGGGTCGAGTGGCGCGGGTCGAGGCGCTCGGCCGGTGGAGCGCGCTCGTGTCCAGGGGGGCTGCGGGCTTGGCTCGAATCCGAGTCGTCGGCGGTGCGGTGCGGGCGGACCTCTCGGACGGGCTGCCGGCCCGACCGTCGGTCGGCGCGACCTCCGGAAGCACCCCGCGGGCTGCACCGCGGGTCGATCTCGAGGGGTTTTCCGTCGAGGTATGTGACCAAGAGGGGGTCTTGGTGCACGCGGAGGGGGTGCGGGGGACCTGGGAGCAGGGTCGAATCACCCTGATGGGGGCCGACACGACGGTCGCTCCCGACGGCCCGTCCTCACTGGCGCTCGGTGATTGGCAGGTGGGCGCGGACCGGGAAGCCGGCACGCTCGAACGCGCGTCGGCCCACGGAGTGACCTGGAACCTGACGGAGGCCGCCGGACCATCGGCCGCGCAGGCGCTCGTGGCGCGCCTTGTTCAGGCGGTGGGGCGGCTTCATGGGCCTGGCCGCTCGGAGGAGGGCGCGGCGTCCGGCTCGACGGAGGGTGGGTCGGATTCCGCGACGGAGTCGCCGGCCCCGGTCGCGGCGGCCGCTCGCCTCTCTCCGGAATCGTCGGCGTCGTCCGGCGCGGCGTGGGACCGGTTGGGGGCCGCGTTCACGCTGGATGTGGAGGACATTCGTGTCCGGCAGGACCGGCCCGGCGCGTCCGTGGAGATCGTGCGCGATCTGGACGTCCATCTGGTCCGCTCCGCAGCGGATGTGTTTCACACGCACGGTCAGGGGGCGCTCGACGGGGACGGCACCGTGGCGTGGCAACTTCAGGTCGAACCCCGGGCGCTCCGCGCGGAGGGCACGGTCGATTTCGAACGCGTATCGCTCGCGCTGGCCGAACCCTTCTTGCCCCCGGAGCTGCCGCTCTTCGAGCCGGAGGGCGCGAGACTCACGGGGGCCCTGAGGATCGAGGGCGCGGGGGAGTCACTTCACGCGACCGGTCGACTCTCGATCGAAGAACTGGCCATCGAAGCGGCGCGGATCGCCCCGGGGCCGGTCCGAGGGATGTCGCTGACGGCGGAGGGCGAGGCGACGTTTCGACCCGCCGCGCGACGCCTCGAGATCGCTTCACTCCGGTTCGGGGTCGGGCAGGCCGAGGTGTCGGCGCGCGGGGCCATCGAGTGGACCCGTGATCACTGGCTCGTCGATCTCGAGAGCCGCATGCCTCCGACGGCGTGCGGCACCGCGGTGGCGGCGATCCCCGTCGATCTGCTGCAGGAGGCGGCGGGGTTTGAGCTCGATGGAACCCTGTCGGGACGGCTGGACGTTCGGGTCGACTCGCGGGCGCTGGCAGAGTCGGTGCTGCGTCTCGAGGTCCAGGATGGCTGCCGTTTCACGGCGGTGCCGGCGCTCGCCGTGCTCGCACGTTTCGACGGCCCCTTCGTGCACCGCGTCGAGGAGCCGGACGGAACGGTGTTCGAGATGAGCACCGGTCCGGGCACGGAGGCGTGGACCCCGATCGCCGACGTCAGCCCGTTCCTGTTGCAGGCCGTGCTCGGGCACGAGGACGGCGCCTTCTTCACGCACTCGGGGTTCTCACCCCGCGCCATCCGCGATGCGATGGTCAGGAACCTGGAGGCGGGCCGTTACGTGCTCGGCGCCTCGACGATCTCGATGCAGCTGGCGAAGAACGTGTTTCTCCGGCGCGAGAAGACGCTCGCCCGGAAGGTGCAGGAGGTCTTGCTGACCTGGTGGCTCGAGCGGACGTGGCCGAAGGAGCGGATCCTCGAGCTCTACGTCAACGTCATCGAGTATGGCCCGGGGATCTATGGAATCCGTCAGGCGAGCCGCCACTACTTCGGCGTCGAACCCGCGGACCTGTCGCCCGCCGAGTCGGCGTACCTGGCGACGATCCTGCCGAGCCCGAAGACCTTCCACGAGCACTGGGACGTCGGGGTCCTGCCGCGGTCGTGGGTGCCTCGGTTGCAGCGGTTCCTCCGCGTGCTCGGCGAGCGAGGACGCTTCGACGCCACGGCGGTCGCGGAGGGGATGGCCGAGCTGCCCACGATGCGCTTTCAACGGCCAGGCGATCCACCGGTGGCGCCCCGGAGCTTTGCGGGCCTCGCGACCCCTCTCCCCATCGAAGGGGAGTTGTCGATGGACGGCGGCGGCTGGGAGCCTGCGTTCGCGGACTTCGGAGGAGACTTGGACGACGGGCAGGACACGCAGGGCGATGCACCCGACGACGAGGGGCCGGACGTGGGTGAGCCATGAGCGAGGAGCCGATCGCGCTCGTCGTGCGGCACCGGCATGCGGTGCGGGTGCTGCTCTCGGTGACGGCCGCGCTCTTCGCGCTGGCGATCCCGCAGCTCGAGGCGCATTTCGATCCGGAGGAGCTCGTCGCGCCCGACGACGATGCGGCACGCGCCTCCGTCGAGATGGAGCGCACCTTCGGCGCGGACGAGAACGTGCTGCTGGTGCTGGTTCAGGACGCCGACGTGCTGCGTCCTGCCGTGCTCGATTGGTCGCACGGAATGGCGAGGTATCTCGCGGCGCTGCCCGGTGTCGTCCGGGTCGAGAGTCTGGGCACCACGCCGCTGCCCAGGGCGCTGCGCGACGACGAGCTGGGGCTCGACGACCTCGAGGGCGATCCGGCCGCGGAGGCGCGTCGCGTCGTGGAGGAGGAGGCGATCGCGGCCGCCGTCGCGACGGATCCCTCGAGATTTCCCGAGGGTCTGAGCTCGCTCGCGGCCAGCGGGCGAGGGCCGATGGGGGTTCAACCCATCGTCTCCGGCGAGCACCCGACCGAGGAGGAGATGCGCGCGATCCGCGACGTGGTCGCGTCCAACGCCATGGTGCGCGGCCGTCTGGTGAGCGCGGAGGGCGACCTGCTCGTGATCGCGGCGATCCTGGAGGCCGACCTCGATGACTCCGGCGAGACCTCGCTGGTCGATTCCGTCGCGCAGAGGTTGGCCACGACCCCGGCGCCTCCCGGGGCGACGCCGCGCGTCGCAGGGCTGCCGGCGATGCGGGTCACGATGGTGCGCGCGCTGCGCGACGATCAGTGGCTGATGATCGTGCTGGCGGGGCTCGGCAGCGTGCTGGTCCTCGTGCTCGGCACCCGCTCGTGGCCCGGCGTGCTCCTGCCGATGGGCACCGTCGGCATCACGCTCGCGATCTCGATGGGCGGGATGGCGCTCGCCGGCGAACCGATCAACCTGCTCACCAACGTCATCCCGCCGCTGCTCGTGACGATCGGGCTCGCAGAGGCCGTGCACATGGTCCTCCGGTACGGCGAAGAGTTGCCGTTGGCGGGGGGCGACCGACGGGTGGCGGCGTCGCGCACGCTCCGGACGATGTGGAAGGCGTGCTTCGTCACGACGTTCACGACGGCCGTGGGCTTCGGCGCGCTCATCCTGCAGGAGACCGCGATTCTTCGGCATTTCGGGCTGATCGCGGCCGTGGCGACGATGCTCTCCTACGCCGTGACGGTGCTCTTCGTGCCGGCCTCCCTGCCTTCCTTCGGAGGGCATCGCGCTTCCGGCGACGGGATCGCGTCGCGCGGCCTGGACTTGGCTGTCGCCCGCCTGGCAGGGACCACGGCCCGGAGGCCCTGGCTCACGATCGGCGTCTCGACGGCGCTCGTCGTGGCCTCGCTGTGGATCGCCAAGGATGTGGTGGTCGACAGCCGGATCCTCGATCAGTTCGATCCCGACTCGGAGATGGCACAGGTCACCCGGCTGATGGAGGACAAGCTCGACGGTATCCGGGGCCTGTCGATCGGGCTCGAGGCGACGCCTGGACATTTCGACGGTCCCGAGGGCCTGGCCGAACTGGAGCAGATGGCCGCGTGGCTGCGCGCGCAGCCGGGTGTGCTGCGGGCGACCACGGAGGCCGACTGGCTGCACGAGGCGTGGGCCCTGCTCACGGCCGACGACGGCGCGCGCCGGGAGCCTTTGGCGAATCCCACGCGAATTCGAGCCCTGCGGGCCCTCGTGGGCAGCGGTGCCGTGGATCCTCTGGTCCGTTTCGTCAGCGAGGACGGAGCCGTGGCCCGCATCGAGGTGCGCCTCGCCGACCGGGGGGCGAGCCGGATCCTCGCGATGCTCGACAGGTTCGCGGCCGAGGCGCCCCGGGGGCCGGGCCGGAGCGTGCGGTTCAGCGGCGAGGCCTGGAACAGCTCGCGGGGGCTCGATCGGATCGTGCGTTCGCTCGGGAGCCTCATGTCGGCGGTGCTGCTCATCTTCGGGGTCATGACCTTGCTGTTCCGCAGCGTGCGCCTCGGCTTGCTGAGCATCCCGCCGAACGCGCTGCCACTCGCCATGACGCTCGCGTACATGGTGCTCCGCGGCATCCCTCTGCACGCGGCGACGGTCATCGTCTTCACCGTCACGGTGGGGCTCGCCGTGGATGGAGCGACGCACGTGATCGCCCGCTTCCGCGAGGAGCTCGAGGCCGGGGGCTCGATCGAGGAGACGCTGTTGCGGACGATGGAGACCAGCGGGCGCGGGGTCGTGCTCTCGTCGGCCACGCTGCTCGTCGGCTACGGCGCGCTGCTCTTCAGCGCGTTCGAGCCGGTGCGCCTCTTCGGTGAGCTGAGCGCGGTGGCCATCGGCGCCTCGCTCGTCTCGCAGCTGGTGTTGCTCCCGGCGCTGCTCGCCGTGGGCGTGCCTCCGACGAGACGACGACCCGAAGGCGACGTCGAACCGCGTTCCTGACGCGGGGTTCCCATTGGGGGACCGAGCGGCGCCCGTCAGAGGCCGATGCGCCCGAGGAGCATGAGCTGCGTCGTGCCGTCGTCTGGCCAGAGGTCGAGGGAGGCCACGAATCCGACGGAATAGAGCGTGGCGCTCGCTTCGAAGCGCACCCCTGGGCGCGGCGTCGGGGCGAGCTGGATGGGCAAGCCCACGCCGAGCGAGAGGCTCGGGACGACGATCATGCCCCAGCTCGCGAGCTCGACGGTCGGCGTGACGAGCACCTGACTCCGGAAGTCGCTCTCGGCGGAGAGCGACACGAGCACGAACTCGTGAAGGCCGAACGTGTACCCGGCCCGGGCGCGAAACCCTTCCTCGAAGGAGGGGCGACCCACGTTGAGACTGGCACCGAGTGCCACGAACGGGCCGCCTTGACGCAGCAACTCTCCCCGTTCTCCACGCCCGAAGGCGATCCCGATGCGACCGGGGGGCTCGCGCGCGGGCGGATCGTAGGTCAGCTGGCGGTGGCCCGGTGTCGACTCCGCGGCGCGGAGCGCGCCGCCCTCGTGCCAGGTCGACGGCACGCGCGCCCGCACGGTGGTGGGTCCGACCGAGGCGAAGCGAAGGTCGTCGGGGCGGGTCCACGCGAAGCCGCGCACCGCGCTCTCCCACGCCGACGAGAGCAGGGGATGCCGTGCGTGGAGGGGATCGACCGCCGTGAGCGGATTGGGGATGCCGCTCTCGACGCCGAGGTAGGGCGTGTCGAGTTCGAGGGTGGCCTCCAGGGCGACGGTGACCGTGCCGTGGGGAGGGACCAGCACCTGCACGGGGCGCAGCGTGGGCGCTTCCGGGAGGATGGCGTCTGCGACGGAGACCGTCGGCGTCGAGTCGTCCGGCCAGCTGAAGACGAGGGCGGCCGTCGTGGCGTCGTCGGTGGCGTTGGTCAGCGCCCACTCCACCCGCAGCGCGCAGGACAGGGCGTCCGGCGCGCCGGTCGAGGTGCAGTCGAGGGTGATGCGCTCAGCCGCGACGGCGGCGTCGCTCCGTGCGCTGGCGCGAAGCGCCCCCATGCGCCCGGATTGGGCCTGCGCCGATGACGAGAGCCCTGCGCTGGCGAAGACCACGGCGAGCGCGGTGGTCCATCCTGGGGAGAGGGGCGGGCGCGACACGGGCGCAGTATGCACGAGCGACGGGTTTTTTGACGTCTCGGCGGGCGATCCGGTACCCGAGAAGGTCTCGATGTCGACCCTCGTCCACGTGGCGCTCTCGATACGCCGCTCCGCCCGAACTTCGTTCGGGCTGTTCGCGGCCGGGGTGCTCTGGATGCTCGACGTGCTGGGGGTCTTCCGCGGCGTGCTCGGGCTCGAGCACGCCGTCGTGGCGGGTGCGTTCGTGGCGGTGGGGGTGTCGCGAGGCGTGGCTCGGGCACGCCTCGAGGATGGTCCGCGCGCCCGACGCGAAGCCTCGCTCATCGACCTCGAGCTGGGACTTCTGATGGTCGGGGGCACCCACGCGGTCGTGCAGGCGCTCGGGGGCCTCGACGGCCCGCTCTATCCGATGGTGTACGTGGTCGTCGCGTTCCTCTCCGCGTTCGCGAGGAAGCCGATGGGCACGGTGCTCGTCTTCTCGGCGATCGTGCTCGAGGGGGCGATCTGGCAGCTGGGGGAGCCTGCCGTGTCGTTCCGGGCCGTCGCGCTCCATTCCCTGTTCGTGCTGTTCTTCGGCGTGCTGAACGTGCTCTTCACGCGGGCGGAGATCGCGCGGGTGCGCGAACGCGGCCGCCAGGAGCGGGTCGAGGAGCAACAGCGGGCCGAGGCGGACCTGCGCCTCTTCCGGCTGGTCGGCGCGCCGAGCGCCGAGATCGCGGAGGATGACGGCGCGCAAGAGCGCAGCCACCGCTCGAGCGTGTACGAGGTGCGCGACGCGCTCTACCACGTGCTCGACATGCTCAAGCGATCGCTCGAGTTGCACACGTGCATCCTGCTCTTCTCCGAGCCGGACGGCAGGCTCCGCATCGTGGAGCTCGTGACCGAGAGCGACGACGTCGCCGAGGGGCCCTTCGACGCCGGTGCCGGTGCGGTCGGCGCGGTGGCCAGCCGCGGCCTGATGACGAATCTCGAGCGGGTGAAGCCTGGATACAAAGGGCTCTGCTACTACCGACAGGCCTCGATGGTGCGCGCATTCATGGGCGTCCCCGTGGTCGAGAACGGGCACCTCCGCGGTGCGCTCTGCGTCGATCGCCTCGAAGATCGACCGTTCACGCCGCGGGAGGAGGAGGTCGTCAAGCGCGCCGTGGGACAGGCGCTTCGGGCGATCACCAACGAGCGCGTGTTCGTGCAGCTCGAGCGAAGCAAGCGCGAGCAGGCGATGCTCTTCAAGGCGTCGCAGGTGCTCGGCGCGGCCCTCAACGAGGACCAGGTCATCGACGCCGGCCTCGCTGCCGCCGCAGGTCTCGCTCGCTACGACTTCGCGGCGCTGACCCGCTTCGATCCCGAGCGACGAACGCACTCGGTCCTGCGGGCGGTCGGGGAGGGGGCCGAGCAGGTCGCGGGGCTCTCGTTCAAGGACAACGCGTCGCTCACGGCGATGGTCGTGAAGAACAAGCATGCGCTCCCGTACCGCGGGGAGTTCGATCCGCGTCAGCAGACCCTCTACACCTCGAAGGTGAAGCTCGCGGATCTTCGCAGCGTGCTGGTGCTGCCGCTCGTCGTGCGGGAGGACGCGATCGGGACGCTGGCGCTCGCGGCCCGCCGCGGCGAGGCCTTCCCGGATTCCGTGCGCCCCACCCTTCAAGTGCTCGCGAACCAGCTCGCGACCTCGCTCAGCAACGCGCGGGCCGTGAAGCGTCTCGAGGAGCTCGCGACGACCGACGGCCTCACGGGCTGTCTGAACAAGCGGTCGTTCCTCGAGTCTCTGGACGGGTCGATGCGTCGGGCGGAGCGTTTTCAGAAGAAGCTCTCGCTGCTCGTCACGGACATCGATCACTTCAAGAGCGTGAACGACACGTACGGGCATGCGACGGGGGACGTCGTCATCAAGGAGCTCGGGGCCATCTTGACCCGCATGAAGCGCGAGACGGACCACGTGTCTCGCTTCGGGGGCGAGGAGTTCTGCGTGCTCTGCGAGGAGACGGACACCGAGGGGGCGGTCTTGCTCGCGGAGCGCGTCCGAGAGGAGCTCGAGGCCACGGTGTTCCAGACCGAGCACGGCAAGCTTCGCGTGACGTGCTCCATCGGCGTCGCCACGTACCCGAAGGACGCGAAGACGGGCTCGGCCCTCTTCGAGATCACCGACAAGGCGCTCTACGCCGCGAAGCACGGCGGGAGGAACCGCGTGTGCACCAGCAAGAGCGTCTGACCCCCGGGGGCCTCGCTCCGGGCGTTCGAAAGGAACGCCTGAGACTGGCCACGGGGGCCCGAATGGAAGAGGCTGAACGTCCGTGACTCCGCCCCCGAGCAACATCCCTGAGACCGACGCGCTGCTCGACGCGTGGCTGGACGTTCCCGACACCGTGGTGCGCGGTCCGGCGTTCCTCGGGGCGGCGCTGCACGTGCCCGATCCGACGAGGGGCGGGTTGCGTGCTCCGCTGGACGGACTTCGGTTGCTGGTGATGGGCACCTCGGTGGGGGCCTCGATGGCGGTGGCAAGGGCGCTCGCCGAGCTCGGCGGGACCGTCGCGACCCTCGAGGGAGAAGGGCCCCGGGTCTCCGCCGTGTCGGGCCTGGATCCCCATGCGGTGATCGTCTGCCGGGGCGATGGCGACATGCACGCCGCCTGGATGGACGAGGTGCGCTCGGGCCATCGCATGAGATGGGCGAAGGTGGTGGATGTCCGGATCGATGCGGACGGGGGCGGCGCGGACTTCGACCTCGCGGGGCTCGTCGCGCGGCTGGCCTCGGTCGGGCTGGAGGACCGAGCGCTCGCCGAACGCCTTCGCGCCACCGCCGAGACGGCCGGCGGTGTGGCACCGCTCGGCGCCGCACGGTGGCTACGGACGCTGACGGAGACTCCGGGGACCTGGCATGCGGACGTCCGTGGCGAAGGGGGCGAGCTTCGAGTCGACGTCGCCGAGGGGCTGGTGGTCGGCGCCGCGGGTCGCACCGGGGAGGGAGAGGTCGTCGAGGGCCTCGCGGCGATCGCGGCTTGGCTCGCGCTGGCGACGGGTGAGGTGCGGGTGGTGGCGCGATCCCACCCCGCGGCGCTCAACGTGATGATGCCCGTCGACGAGGTGCTGTCGGTCGCGACGGCGTTGGCCGGCCCTGGGCCCCGCGTGGCGCAAGCCCTCGGGGTGACCCAGGATCAGGGGCCATGGGTCGCCGATTCCGGGGACGCCCCTGAACACGCGGACGAGGAACTCGAAGTGAGCATCATGAGGTCGAGTGGTCAGGGTCCGTCGGACGGCGCCGAGACCGCGGGCGAGAACGGGCCGCGTCCGCTCGTGCCTCGGCCCGAATCCGTGCGCGCTTCGGTGGCTCCTTCGCGTCTTCCGCAGGGAATCTTCGGCGGCCGTGACGAGGTGGACGAGGATGCCCGCACGAGCGTGATGCCGGCCCCGGTGCGCGGCCGGGTCAAGGGCGTGTTCGGAGGGAGCGCGGACGCCACGCAACGGACGCCCCTGCTGCACGCACGGGACGCGGCGGGCTTGCTGGGCCCTTCGAACGCGGCAGGGGACGCCGCCGCGCCTCGGTCCGTGGAGGTCGACCTCGACCCGACGGTGGGCTTCGAGGGAGGGCGAGTTGCGCAGGGGTCGCCCCCGGTGGTCGAGGCAAGTCCGGTGGCGGACGGCGGGCTCGACGGGGACCTCGATGCGCTGCTCGATGGGGGCTCGCCCCTCGCGGAGGGGCGCGCGCGCGGAGGCCCCGTTCTTCTCGGGGGCCATCGAACCGGACGACGTGGAGCTCAGCCTCCGGCCCGAGCCCCCGTCGTCGCCGCCGCCTGCGGGAGCGCGGCGCGTCCCGTCGTTCAAGGCGACCCTGCCCTACGACCTGACGCCGGCGGCGTTCGTCGTCCCGCCGCCGCCGCCGGGGCTCGGCGCGCCGCCGCCGCCGTCGGTTTCTTCGTTCGACGACGCGGGCGGGGCGGGGCCGACGTCGGCCGACGTGTCGGCGCCGGAATCGTTTCCGGCGTTGCTCCCTCCGGTGGTCGACCCCTTGCCTGCCGGCCCGGTCCGGCCGCCCTGGCGCTTCGGCAAGGGGCTCGGTGTGGCGCTCGTCGGCGCCTCGGCGCTGGCGTTGCTCGGGGTGATCGGGACGCTCGTCTGGCGTCGC
Source organism: uncultured Sandaracinus sp. (assembly GCA_903828805.1). Taxonomy (GTDB): domain Bacteria; phylum Myxococcota_A; class Polyangia; order Polyangiales; family Sandaracinaceae; genus Sandaracinus. Next base: position 10,428 of record CAIKNO010000291.1, read on the forward strand.
TGGGTCGAGCGCGATGCCGGCGCCGATTCGTCCTCGGATCAGGAAGAGGTCGCGCTGGCGGAGGGCGCGGATTCGACGGGGGAGGGCGGAACGGTGACGGTCGGAGCGCCGCCTCCTGCCGAGGCCGCGCCCGAGGTCGTGGAGGCCGCGCCCGAGGTGGCGGAGGCCGAGGTCCCCGCGCCCGCGCCCGAGGCACCGGAGGCGCAGGCGGCGGCCGAGGCCGCGGAGCCTGTCGAGGTGCCGGCCGAAGGGCCCGTGGCGGTGACCGCGGAGCCCCCTGCGGCGGCCGACCCCGAGCCGACACCCGGTGCGGACGCTCCGGGCGAAGCTCCGTCGGCCTCGCAGGCCCTCGTCGACCGGGCGGACCGTGCGCCCGCCGCGATCGGGGAGCCGCTCTACCGCCGGGCGCTCGAGCTCGATCCGCGCAACCACTACGCGATGCTGGGTCTCGCGCGCATCCTGCTCGCCCGCGGCGACGCGCGCGAGGCGATTCCGCTGGCCGAGGGGGCGGTGCGTCGTCGGCCCCGGCGCGCCCCGTACCACGTCTTCCTCGGCGACGTTCGTCGGGCCGCGGGGGACGCGGCGGGCGCGACCGCCGCGTGGGAGGCCGCCCTCGAGCGCGATCCCGGCGACCGCGTGGCGCGCGCGCGTCTCGGCCGCTGAACCCGTGCAGAACCTCCGCCGACGTGGGGCTCGTCAGAGGCTCCACGTGCGGTGCGTCTGGCGTTCGGGGGGTGCGCGGGCATACCTTCCTCCAATGCGTTCGTCGCCCCAGATGCTTGGTCCTTCGTCGAACCGCGTGACCGTTCACGCGACCACCCCACCGCGCCTCGCGGTGGCGCTCTGCTCGCTGCTGGGCGCGGCGCTCGGCGCATGCGGCGGCGAGGGCTCTCCAGTCCCCGCGGGTGACCTGGGCATTCCGGACGCCGAACACGGGCCGGTCATCGACGGGGACATCGACGGCGATGGCGTGCCCGACGCGATGGACAACTGTCCGTCCCTCGCGAACCGCGACCAGCGTGCCCTCTGCGACTACCCGTTCCCGCCGCCCGAGCCGACCGGCGTGGTGAGCGAGGACGCCGTCGCCCGCCTCAACTTCTGGCGCGATCTCCTCGGGCTCGCGCCGGTGACCGAAGACCCGGCGTTGAGCCGCGGATGCCAGCTTCATCTCGACTACCTCCAGATGTACGCGGCCGACCACGGCGCGCCCTACCATCTCGCGCACGAGGAGGATGCGTCGCTCCCATACGCGAGCGCGGAGGGCGCGCAGGCGGGGATCGACTCCGTCCTGAGCTATGGCCAGTCGGACGTCGGAGGGGCGGTCGACGGCTGGATCGACACGCTCTACCACCGGTTGCCGTTGTTTCATCCGGGCCTGCGCCGGGTCGGCGTCGCGTTCGAAGATCGCTACGCGTGCATGTTGTACCGACAGGGCACGGACGGCTCGGTCGTGGCGCCCCATCCGATCTTGTGGCCGCTCGCCGACGCCCTCTACACCAACCCGCAGTTCGGTGGCGCGGAGTCGCCGTGCCCCACCGCCGACGATCCCCTCGACGCTGCGGATTGCCCGGCGAGCGCAGCGATTCCATCGATCGGTCTGCATGGCCACCGGATCGCCGGTGTCACGAGCGCCTTCACCCGCGTCGACACCGGGGAGGCCGTGCCGATCTTCCGGACGTACTTCGACGGTGGGCCCTCGCCTCACGAGCAGATGGGCTACCTCGACGGGCACGTCGCGATCGTGCCGGAGCCGATGAGCACGCTGGCGCCGACGCAGTACGAGGCGCGCATCGATGCGACGATCGACGGTGAGGCCCGGACGTTCCGATGGCGCTTCCGGGTCGGTGGCGGCGTGCGGCAGGACGTCGCGTGCGATGTCTTCCGCCGGATGAACTTCGATTTTGCGAGGTCCATCGACGTCACCGCGGCGAGCATCCAGGCACGGATCTGCGGGGAGCCGATGTTCTATCGGCTCCGCGACGACGGCACCTACCGGGTGACCCTCGAGTTCGACCCGAGGGTCGGCGAGCTCGAGCTGCATGCCTACGACGGATCGCAGGTGGAGCTGGGGGTGCCCACGGTCGAGGCCGGTGTGCGACGCCTCGAGGGGGTCCCGGGGCGCGGCTTCATCGAGGTCCGGGGCCGCGACGGAGCGGTCGGCGGTCATCGCCTTCTGATCGAGCGTCTCTGAACCGCGACGGGGCGCCTGGCTCGCACAGGGGGGACGGCGTCGAGCCTCGCCGGGCGCCGTCGGCCCGCGGGGCGTGCGCGCCGGATGCACCTGCGTCCCCCCACGGCCGCGCCTCCGGTTCTCGTCGCCTCCGCGGGGCGGGTCCGATAGAGTCCCTCCGTGCACACCGAGTCCTTCTCGCTGCGCGCCGAAGACGGCGCCTCCCTGTTCGTCCGACGCTGGCTGCCCGAGGGACCCATCCGCGGGATCGTCCAGATCGCCCACGGGATGGCCGAGCACGGCGCGCGCTACGGGGGCTTCGCGCAGCGGCTCGCGGAAGGCGGATGGGCCGTGTACGCATCGGACCACCGCGGGCACGGCCAGACCGCGCCGAGCGAGCAGGAACTCGGGCACTTCGCCGACGACGACGGGTGGCGTCGAGTCACCGGCGACCTCCGGCAGGTCGCCGAGCATGCGCGTCGCCAGCACGCCGGGCTGCCCTTCGTGCTCTTCGGCCACTCGATGGGGTCGTTCATGACCCAGTGGCTCGTGCACCGTCACCCGCAGGACGTGGACGCCGTCATCCTCTCGGGCTCGAACATCGGGGGCGGTGCGCTCGTTCGAGCGGGCAAGCAGATCGCGAAGGTCGAGCGACTGCGCCTCGGCAAGCGAGGGCGCAGCGCCCTGCTCGCGTCGATGTCGTTCGGCGCGTTCAATCGCGGCTTCGAGAACCGCACGGGCTTCGAATGGCTGTCTCGCGATCCGGCGGAGGTCGATCTCTACGTCGCCGATCCGCGCTGCGGGTTCGAGGTGACGACCCAGCTCTGGATCGATCTGCTGGGGGCGCTCGAGGAGATCGGCCGCGCCGACTGGTCCCGCTTGCCCAAGACGCTCCCGATCCTCGTCTTCTCGGGCGCCCTCGATCCCGTCAGCGATCGCGGCAAGGGCATCCGTGCGCTCGTCGAGACGATGCGCCGGGCGGGGCTCGCGCGGGTCAGCGAGACCCTCTATCCCGAGGGCCGACACGAGATGCTGCACGACACGAACCGCAGCGAGGTCGAGGCCGACGTCCTGCGCTGGCTCGAGGCGAACGTCCCGGCGCGCTGACGCCGCGTGCGGGCCCGGGTCGCCCCACCGAGGCGCGACGCTAGCGGGCGTCGCGCACCAGTCGGAACGTGAGGTTCAATCGAGGGCCCACGGGCCGCGCCGTGCGGGGGATCGCGTGCTGCCAGTGCCGCTGCGTGGCGCCTCCCATCACGAGGAGCGACCCCTCACCGAGCGTCCATTCCCGCCGCTCACCGCGGACGGGGTGGCGCATCACGAAGCGCCGCGGGGCGCCCAGCGAGACGCTCGCGATCAGGATGTCGTCGGGGGCGTCGGGACCCAGCTCGCGCTCGTCGTCGGCATGCCATCCCATCGAGTCGCGCCCGTCGCGGTATTCGTTCACCAGGACCGAGTCGAAGCGCGTCCCCGTGTGGGCCTCGACCTCGTCGCGCACGCGCTCGAGAGCGGGCGTCCAAGGCCTCGGCTCGAAGGTGCGACCGGAGTAGCGGTAGGTGCGCCCGGGGTCCCCGTGCCAGCTCGTGCGCCGCGGGGTCTCGACCCTCCGCGCGCCCATGCGGAGCCACTCGGTCTGCAAGGGAAGGGACTGGACGAGCTCGAGGCGCCGCGCCTCGTGGTCGGGCACGGCATCGCGGGACCAGGCCACCCACGACGACTCGCCGAGGTCGATGACGTGCTCGGCGAGCCGCGCGTGCGCCCGGTCCGAGGGGCTCACAGGTCGGTGCGTCCCGTCACCACGCCGGTGCGCGCGCCCGTGAGCAGTTGCAGCAAGGCCGTCTCGATGCCGTCGGGCGCACTCTCGACGATGCGGCCGACCTCGCGGCCTTCGCGTCGCACGATGAGCGTGGGGACGAAGCGCAGCGCGGCCTCCTCGGAGAGCCCGGGGGCCTGCTTCGCGCGGTCGACGCCGATGACGCGGAGCGCGAACGGGGCGGTCCCCGGCACCGACTCGAGCGCACGAAACAGGCGTGTCACCTCGCGCCGGGAGTCCCCGCACCACGTGCCCAGGAACACGTCGACCTCGGCCCCTGGGGGCACGTCGGCGAGGGCCGCCGACGCGGCCGGATCCGGGGCGGCGGCGGCGGCGGCCTCGCGCCATGTGGGCAGGGCCGCCTCGATCTCGGCGCGCGAGGTGAGGCCCACGACGGGCCCTGACGCGGCGCGGGTCGACGTCGAGGGGCCGCTCATGGACACGGCAGGGCCGCACGCGGCGAGGACGAGAGCGACGAGCGAGGCGAGTGCGGTCCGGTGCATGGGGGCGTTCCGTGGGCGTGGGAGGACACGTCGCCGATCTAGGACGCAGACGTCGTCGAGGGCAAGCGTCGCGTCGCTCCCGGCCCTTCCCGGGTGTACGATGCGGCCCGATGACGGCCCTGCTCCGGTTTCTCGAGTTCGTCCGGCGTGAGCTCGGCGCGGACGATGTCCGGGCGGAGATCGGCGGCCGCGCGCCGGGGAATGGTTGCGTATGGGCGCCGATGCCGGGGGGCATGCGCCTCGTGGTCGTGTTCGACGCACCGCCCGCGGACCCCGCGCAGGTGCAGGAGCGTCTCGCGGTGCTGGTCGAGTCGTTCGCCAGCCTCGGTGTGCCGGAGGAGATCCCCACCGGTTCGATGCGTCCGCCGCCGGTGAACGATCTGCAGGGGGCGTTGGAGCTGTTGGCGTTTCGCGCGCGGGCCCTCGCCGCCGTCGTCGTCGACGAGCGCTCGCCGGTCGTGTGGGGCAGCTCCCTCTCGAAGCAGGGGCCGGACGATCTCGAAGATGCGCTCTGGGTGGCGCGGGTGGCCAGGGAGGTGCGCGCCCACGGGCTCGATCTCTCCGAGCTCGCGGGGCGGGAACCCGAGGAGATCCGCGCCGCGCTGGTCGCCGTGCGCGATGCGGGCGCACTCGCCCGCGACGTCGAGCGGGTAAGGGAGTTCGGAGCCCGCTCGGTCGACCGCGATCACCTCGCGGCGATGGAGGCGATGGCCACCGTCCGGGCCGCCGAGCCGCTGACCGCGGCGGCCGAGGGCACGCTCTCGCTGCCGGGGGCGGTGGGGCCGGTGCTGGTGCGCGGCTTCGCGACGATCTACCGGCTCGTGCTCGCGTTCGAGGCGCCGGTCTCCGAGCTGCATGCGGAGGCGGCCATCATTCACGGCTTGCCCCTGATCGAGCGCCTGGTGACGTCGTTGCCGCCGCGCGAGCCGAAGGGTGGTGGGGCCGCGGTCGCCGTGCTTCGTCGTCTGCGCCGGGTCTGAGGTTCGGGCGTCTCGACGCCTCGAGCGGGCGGGGGGCCTCGGGCGGGCTGCGTAATGTCCTGCGCGTGTATGCCTGGTCGGTTTCGGTTAGAGTCGCGCCCCATGCGAATGAAGACGGCCACGCTCGTGGCGCTGTGGTTGGCGCTCGGCACCTCCACCGTGCAGGCCCAGGACGCTGCGGTGCCGGCGTCCGAGACGGTCGCCACGCCACCCTCGCCGGACGCGGCGCCGGCGCCTGCGGTCACGACGGCGCTGTCGTCCGATCCGCTTTCGTACGGAGGAGCGTCGCCTACGTCCGAGACCACGGGGACGCCGCCTCCTGCGGTGACGGTCGCGCCGCCCGCAGGGCCAGCCTCGGCGTCTCCCGCCGCCGCGCCCGAGCCTCTCGAGGCGCCTCCGCCCCCGGTCATGGTGATCGCGCTGGCGACGGGTCGGGTCCCGGTCGAGCTCGTCGACGCGGTGCGCGATGCGCTCGTCGCACAGGTCACGCCGATGGCAGGGGGCCGCCCCGTCCTTCCCTTGCGGGACGGTCTGATGCTCGCGGCGGTCGCGGCGTGCGCGGATGCTCCGTGCGTCGGCGCGCAGGTGGCCTCGGGCCAGGCGGTGGGGGCCATCGTCGCGCGGCTCTCGAGGACGCGCACGCGCGGCCCGATCGACGTCCGCATCGAGATGGTCGATCCGGTCAGCGGCGCGCCGCGCACTCCGCCGATCGCGCTTCAGTTGCTCGACGCCGCCTCGGCAGGCGCGGCGCTCGAGCCGCTCGTCGCCACCCTGCGCGCGGCGATGTTCTCTCCGCCGCTGCCGCCTCCCCAGGTCCTGATCAGCGTGAACGTCGATGGCGCCACGGTGCGCATCGATGGCGAGATCATCGGCGAGTCACCGGTGGCGCAGCGCCGCGTGCGCGCAGGGCGCCACGTCATCCTCGTGCAGCACCCGGATTACCTCGCCGGTCGCCGCGAGATCGACGTCGCCGCGGGGGACTCGGAGCGGGTGGACATCACCCTGCAGTCCCTCGTCGCAGCCGGGATCGACCCGCGCTCGGTCGGCGGTGCCGATCCGGCGGCGTCGGAGCCGGCCTGGTTCGAGCGCTGGGAGGTCTGGGCCGGCGTCGGCGGCGGCGTGGTCCTCGTCTCGGTGATCATCGGGGCGTCGGTCGCGGCGTCCAGCTCCGGGGCGCCTCCGAGCCCGCAGGGCATCCCTCTTCCCCCGATCCGCTGAAGGAGCGACCGGCCCATGCGACGCCAGCTTTCCCAACTCGCCCTCGTCGCGCTCGCCCTCGCAGGGTGTGGCGCGCCTCCCGCGCCCGAGGGGTTCACCCTCGCGGTTCAGATGATGAACGTGCGACCGGTCGCCGTGGACGCGCTCCGGATCACGTTCACTCCCCGGGATGCCACGCCTCCCGTGGTGTTCCAGCCCACCCCTCCTCAGAGTTACGAAGACGGCGCCATCACCGTCGAGGTCGATGGATCGGGGATCTTGTCGATGGTCGTGACCGGCGACTACGTGCGCGCGCACTCCACGATGACCGGCGTCGATGCGCACCGCTTCGAGGTGGAGATCTGGAGCGACGACGACGCCATGCGCGACGGCCCCAGATCCGCGGCACGGTCCTGCGCATGGGCGAATCCATCGCCCAGGGCGCGGCGTTCCTCCCGGGGTGGCCGGTGCCGCTCGGCGCGACGTCACAGGTCACCGTGACGTGCTCGAACGCCGCCCTCTGCCTGCCTTGATCGACCGGGGCAAGGAGCGGTCGTCCGGCGTCCTCGGGGGGCGCGTCGCCTTCGCCCACGCGGCGGGTCGCCGCGCCCGGCCATGCCTCGGCGGGGTCGTTCCCCTGCTCCTCGTGGCCGCGGCCTCCGGTGGATGCGGCTCGCCTGCCGCGTTCGAGATCGAGCGCACGGTGGGCGGCAGCCGCCGCCTCGGGGCCTTCGTCGCGCCCAGTTCGTACGAGCACTTCATCCGCGGGGAACTTCATCGCGGGCGTGGGGCCTGGCTCGCGGCGGAGGGCGAGTACGAGCAGGCGCGCGCGGGGGTCGCGGATGACCCGCTGCTCGTGGCGAGGGTCGCGGACGTCCGTGACCGTCGGGGGGACGAGGCGGGGGCGCGCGCGGCCCTCGACGAGGGGTTCCGGCTCGCGCCGGAATCGCAGATCATCTGGCAGACGCGGGGCGAGCTCGCTGAGCGTCACGGGGACCTGCAGGCCGCCGCGGCGGGCTACGAGCGCGCCAGCGCGCTCTCGGACGACGACGAAGAGCCCCTGCTCGCGCTCGCGCGCGTGCTTCACGCGATGGGCCGAGACGCGGCGGCGGAGGCGGCGCTCACGGCCTGGATCGATCGACGTCCGAGGTCGGTCGGCGCCTTGCGGGCGCGGCTCTCGCTCTTCCTGTCGGCGGGCCGCTCCTCGGACGCCGCGGACGCGGCGCTCGCCCTCGTGCGCAGCTCGCCGGGCCACGCCCAGGAGGTCGAGGAGGCGGCGCGCGCCGCGCTCGACGCGGGCCGCCCGACGCTCGCGCATCGGCTCCTCGCGGCGCTCCCGACGGGGTCGGTCTCCGCGTCGTTGCGGCTCGAGGTCGCCCTCGCGGCCGGGCTCCGCCCCGAGGTCGAGGCGTCGCTCGCTTCGTTCGATCCGGAGGGCGCCGACGCGCTGATGCTCGCCGCCCGGTGCGCGCTCTGGCTGGACGATCCGGCCCGCGCCGTCGAGCTCGCCGGCCTTGCGCGGGCATCGGGGCACGTGGCCGAGGCGACGATGATGCTCGCCCGGGCCCGACTCGCCGAAGGACGACTCGAAGAGGCCGCGTCGCTCGCCGGCTCGGTGTCCGGGGATTCGTCCGCCCTCGTGCAGGCACGCGCGCTCGTGGCCGAGGCGCTCGCCGCGCGGGGCTTTCCAGGGCTCGCGGGCGAGGTGACGCCGCGCTGAAGTCGACGGTGAGGATGCCTCGCGGGGCGCGCCGCTTCGCACTACAGTCGCGCCGTGCCGCCTGCAGAACTTCCCGAGGAACTGGAGCTCGACCTCGGGCTCGACGAGCCGGACGACGAGGCGGCGTTGCGGTCTCGCGCCGCGCGCGCGCTCCGGATGCGTCCCGAGGCCCTCCCTCACATCACGCTGCGCAAGCGATCGATCGATGCGCGTCGAGGTCGGGTCGTGTTCCACGTCGTGCTCGGGTTGCGCCCGCCGGACGGCCCCGGGCTCGCCGAACCGATGCCGCGCGAGGTCGAAGGCGAGCCGCGCGTGATCGTCATCGGCGATGGCCCTTGTGGCCTCTTTGCCGCGTACCAGCTCGCGCGCTCGGGCATCGCGTGCACCGTGCTCGACCGCGGCAAGCCCGTGCAGCCGCGGAGGCACGACCTCGCCGCCCTGCAGAAGCAGGGGAAAGTCGACCCCGACAGCAACTACTGCTTCGGCGAGGGCGGAGCGGGCACCTACTCCGACGGAAAGCTCTACACCCGCTCGCACAAGCGGGGACCGCTGCGCGATGTCCTCGAGATCCTCGCGCTGCACGGCGCGCCCTCGTCGATCCTCGTCGATGCGCGTCCCCACATCGGCAGCAACACGCTGCCCAAGGTGATCACCGCGGTGCGCGAGCGTCTCGTGGCCGCGGGGGTTCGCTTCGAGTTCGGCGCCCGCGTCGTCGGTCTGCGGACGACCGCTGCGGGGGTGCGCCGTCGCGTGCAGGGAGTGCGACTCGAAGACGGACGCGAGCTCGGCGCGGACGCGGTCGTGGTCGCCACCGGGCACTCGGCGAGGGACGTGTTCGAGCTGCTCCTCGACGCGGGGGTCCGGGTGGAGGCGAAGCCCTTCGCGCTCGGCGTGCGGATCGAGCATCCGCAGTCGCTCGTGAACCGGATCCAGTACGGGGCGCATGCGGATCATCCCCGGCTTCCCAACGCGGCCTATTCGCTCGTGCAGCCGGTCGATGGGCGGGGCGTGTTCTCGTTCTGCATGTGCCCGGGTGGATGGATCGTCCCGGCCACCACCGAGCCGGACGGGCTCGTCGTCAACGGCATGAGCCTCTCGCGACGCGACTCGCCCTTCGCCAACTCGGGGCTGGTCGTCGCGGTGGAGGTCGAGGACTGGGAGCGCGCGGGGTTCCGTGGTCCTCTGGGCGGGGTCTCGTTGCAGCGCGTCATCGAGCGGGCCGCGATGCAGGCGGGCGGCGGCGCCATGCGTGCACCGGCCACGCGCGCGAGCGATTTCGTGCGCGGCCGAGGGTCCACGACGGTGCCGGAGTCGAGCTACGTGCCGGGGCTCACGGCGGGGTCGATCGGCGAGGTGCTCGGTGCCGCTGGCATCGATGTCTCGGCGCGCCTGGTTCAGGCGTTGCGGGCGTTCGAGCGCCGCATGCCCGGGTACGCGGGCGAGGAGGCCGTGCTCGTCGGCGTCGAGTCGCGGACCAGCGCGCCGGTGCGCGTTCCGCGGGATCCGGAGACGCTCGAGAGCGACGCGGTCGGCGGGCTCTATCCGGCCGGCGAAGGGGCGGGCTACGCCGGCGGCATCGTCAGCGCCGCGCTGGACGGGATGCGCGTGGCGAACACGATCGCGAAGGTCATGGGCACGCGGCGGGAGCACGCGTCGTGAGGCTCGGGGTCCGCTTCGGCGCGCGGAGCCTCGTCGGCGCGCACGATGGTCTCGACGCCGACGCGTGCGCACAGCGTTACGGCGCCGCGCTCGAGCAGGAACTGCGTCGACGCTGGCCCGAGGCCGCGATCGAGATCTCGTGGACGGGGGACAAGACAGGCACGGGGGCCGAGGTGACCGGTCTCGAGGAGGCGGAGGCCCGCGGTGTCGAGCGCATGGTGCTCGACGTGGCCTGGGTCGTCCGCCAGATGATCGATTGGTCGGCCGCCGCGGAGTGAGGCCTCTCTCGCCCAGGCCCCGTAGGCCTCAGAACTCGCCGAAGAGTTCGCCGACCTTCACGTCGAGCGCGACGGCGATCCGGTAGAGCGAACCGATGGAGGCGCTCGACTCCGCCCGCTCGATCTGGCTCAGCAAGGAGACGCTCAGGCCGGTGCGGCGAGCGACCTGCTTGAGCGTCAGGTCCTGCTCCTTGCGCGCCCCGCGGATGCGCTCTCCGATGTACCGGTGCAGCGACTCCTCGGGGTTGCGGAGCAGCCCCTTCTTGCGCATCACGCGATCGAGAACGGAGCGAAACTCCTCTGGATTGAAGGGCTTTCGCAGGTAGTCGACGGCGTCCAGCTTCATCGCCTGCACCGCCGAGTCGAGGCTCGGGTAGCCCGTGAAGATCACGACGGCGAGGTCGGAGTCGACCTTGCGGATGCGCTGCAGGGTCTCGATCCCATCGAGCTTGGGCATCATCAGGTCGAGGACGACGAGGTGGTAACCCCCGTCGCGCACCTCGTCCTCGATGCCGGTGGGATCGCTCTTCGAGGTGACCTGGAACCCGTCGCTCGACAGGAAGGTCTCCATGAAGTCGCAGATCTGGGGGTCGTCGTCGACGACGAGGATCTTCACAGCAGGGGTCGGCTTCGGCATGGGGACTGCTCGATACGCGAGAACGGGCCAGAGGAGTTGGGGGCAGGTGGCCCCCCCGGGAAGGGCGGGCCGTCGATTCCAGGGCGCGGACGGTGGGGTCGCGGAGCGTCCATCCGGACCGCGCGCGGCCCGTGCTGGGAGTGCCCTCCCGAGGCGCATTGGCCTCGTGACCGGCCCTTCCCGACGCCGCTGTGCGGCCACGCGCGGCACCAAGAACGGGCCGCACCATTCGATGCCGAACCCGCGGCGTGCAGCACGCGCCTCTCGACGGTCGACCGCGGCGGTTCGCGCATCGCCGACTCCGACCGTGTTCACGGCTCGAGGCCCGCTGCGAATCGAACCGTTCAGCGCCACGGGCGCGCAGCGCGCCCTGCAGGTCCTCTCGATGCCGCCGTGCGCCGCGCGGATCAGCGCATGCATCGAGGTGCCGCGCTTCGCCGTCGTGGGCGACGACGAGCCGCGCTTGGCGGTGTCGCCCGTTCACCGGACCACGGTGTCGCCCGTTCACCGGACCACGGTGTCGCTCGTTCACCGGACCACGGTGTCGCCCGTTCACCGCACCGCGATGGCGCTCGTCATTCATACGACGATGTCACCGAACCGAGCCCGGTTTCCGAGTGCTTCCTATCGATGGTCGGCGAGCCGATGGAGACCGGCACGCCAAGGAAAGAGCGAGGGAGAGTCGGGGCGAAAGGATTTGAACCTTCGACTCCACGGTCCCGAACCGTGTGCGCTACCAGGCTGCGCTACGCCCCGGAGAGACAGAACTCGCGGGTTCTAGCCAGTGAGGGTCGCGCTGTCAACCAAGGGAACGTCGTTGAGGACCTGCACGCGCGTCATGCGCACGCCCCGTCGCGGCCGCCTTCACCGCACCGGGCCTCGCGCGGGCCGAGGTCCGATGCGGGAAGGGCGGCCCCTCCGCGCCGTCAGCGCTTCACGTCCCCGCGGGCGAAGATGCTCGCGACGTAGCTCAGCACGTCCTTCGCGCTCGCCTCGTTGTAGCCGTAGTGCTTGATCAGGCGGTCCTTGATCACGTCGATCTTGTCCTGCGTGTCCTTGTCGATGACGTTCGACACGAAGGTCGACAGCTTGATCGAGTCCTTCTGGTCCTCGAAGAGCTTCATCTCGAGCGCACGGCGCAGCCGGTCGTTGGTGTCGTAGGAGAACTTCTTCCCCTCGATCGCCAGCGCGCCGATGTAGTTCATGATCTCGCGCCGGAAGTCGTCCTTGCGCGACTCGGGGATGTCGATCTTCTCTTCGATCGAGCGCATCAGGCGCTCGTCCGGCTCCTCGTCGCGGCCGGTGTAGCGGTTCTTCACCTTCTCCTTGAGCGTGTGGGCCCGGACGTGGTCGATGTAGTTCGCGCAGAGCCGGGAGATCGCCTCCTCGTCCGCGGAGATCGCGCGCTGGACCTCGTTCTTCACGACCTCCTCGTACTCGCGCTTCACCACGCCGATCAGCTCCTGGTACCGCTTTCGCTGGTCCGCGTGCGACAGGAGGGAGTGGTGGTGGAGCCCCTTCTCCAGCTCGTTCAGCACCATGAACGGGTTGATGTATCCCTCGGCACCGTCGCGAACGAGGGCGTTCGAGATCTTGTCCTGCACGTACCGGGGTGAGATCCCGTCGAGGCCCTCGCGGAGCGTCTCTTTGCGGAGCTCCTTGACGTTGTCCTGGGTGAAGCCCGGCAGGGTCTTGCCGTCGTAGAGCTTCATCTTCTGGAGGGTCGAGAGGTTCGGCTTCTTCGGGTCTTCGAGCCGCGTGAGCACGGCCCACATCGCGGCCACTTCCAGGGTGTGCGGGGCGACGTGCTTGCCCCGGAGGCGTCCCTCGCCGAACTCCTTGCGGTAGATCTTCACCTCCTCGGAGACACGGGTGATGTACGGCACGTCGATCTTGATCGTGCGGTCACGCAGGGCCTCCATGAACTCGTTCGAGAGGAGCTTCTTGTACTCGGCCTCGTTCGTGTGGCCGATGATCACCTCGTCGATGTCCGTCTGCGCGAACTTCTTCGGCTTGATCTTCCGCTCCTGCGTCGCGCCGAGCAGGTCGTAGAGGAACGCGACGTCGAGCTTCAGGATCTCGACGAACTCGATGATGCCGCGGTTGGCGATGTTGAACTCGCCGTCGAAGTTGAACGCGCGCGGGTCGGAGTCGGAGCCGTACTCGGCGATCTTCCGGTAGTTGATGTCGCCGGTCAGCTCGGTCGAGTCCTGGTTCTTCTCGTCCTTGGGCTGGAACGTGCCGATGCCGACGCGGTCCTTCTCGCTGAGCAGGACGCGCCGGACGCGGACGTGCTTGGACACGACCTGCGCCCAGTCGCCGCCGTAGCGGTCCATCAGGCACCGGAAGATGTAGCGGCTCGCGGGGTTCAGCGTGCCCGGGACCGCCACGCGGAACCGGTCGTTGCCGAGGCGGAGGTCGCCGATGGCGCGCTCGCGCCACTCCTCGGGGATGAGCTTGAGCGGCTCCTCGTTCATCGGGCAGGGCAGCTCGTCGGCCTCCCCGGCGAGCTCGGTCTCCTTGAGGTTCACCCACCGGTAGGTGTAGAGCGCGCCTTCGGGGGTCCGGGAGTATCGCTCGACGCCCTTCTTCAGCAGGCGGGCGATGGTGCTCTTGCTCGAGCCGACCGGCCCGTGGAGCAGGATGATCCGCTTCTCCGGTCCGTAGCCGAGCGACGCCGCGTGCAGCACGTTGACGAGGCGCATCAGGGGGATGTCGAGCCCGAAGATGCCGTCCTTCCCGCCGTCGAGAGGGTCGTTGAAGAAGGGGTAGCGGACGAGGCGCTTCTTGTTGTCGACGTACTCCTCTTCCCCGTAGCTCACGACCATGTCGTGGAGCCGTTGGAACGCGTTCCGCGTGACCTGCGGGCGCTCCCGAACGATGCGCAGATACTCTTCGAACGAGCCCTCCCAGTGGAGCTCGCGGTACGACGCGAAGTCCTGGAGCGACGCGACCCGCGATACGAGGGTGTCTTCCATGCTTGTCATGCGCGCGTGTTCCTCTCGTCCGGGGCCCGACCCGCTCTGCCCCCGGCGCCGATGGACTTTCCTATCACGCGACCCTGCAGCCCGCGGCCCGCGGCCGCGGACTTCAGGCCGAGGATCGCGGGCCGATGCTAGGGTGCGGGGGCATGCCCGACGGCCCCGCCGAGACCTCGATCGATCCCCGGGAAGTCGCCCGGTGGCGCGAGGTCTTGCGGCCCGTGGATGCGCTGCTCGAGCACGTCGCGCGGCGGGTGCGGGTGCTGCCCTCGCTGATGCCGAACAACGCCGCCTCGGAGCGGGCGCGCCTCGTCTCGCTCGTCGCGGCAGGGGAGACGCCGGCGCCCTCGTGGGAGGCGCCTCGGCGTGCGTCGGAGCCGGAGCTGCGGCGGGGCCTCGACGCGGCGCGGATGCACCTGGGCCGGGCGCTCGACGGTGCGTTGCGCGATGCGTACGTCGCGCGCCTCGACGAGCTGGAGGTCGACCTCGCGATCCTCGAAGTGCTCGGTGATCCCGCCAGCGTTCGTCCGCTCGCGGCCCGCCGATACGGCACCGGGGCGCGCCAGGTGATGCTGGAGGAGGGCCCGGTCCAGGTGGGGCAAGTCGCGCGCGGATTGCTCGCCAGCTTCGGTCCCGCGGAGGAGGCCCGGGCGCGGACGGCGCCCGAGGTCGCGGCGCGGCTGCAGGCCGCGGCCTCGGCGGCCGGCATTCCGCCCGTCGAGGTGCGCATCGAGCCCCGCCTCGTGGCGGGCGCGGCGACCGGCGAGCGGGTCATCTTCCTGGCGGACCGGTGCTTCGGCGAGGTCGAGGCGCGCCGGCTCGTGGCCCACGAGGTGGCGGGGCACGCGGTCGTCGCGGCGAACGCCGCCGTGCAGCCGCTCCGGCTTCTGGGCGTGGGCACGGCGGGCGCGTTCGCGGACCAGGAGGGACTCGCCCTCTGCCTGGAGGCCCTCGCGGGCGCGCTCGACACGCATCGTCTGCGTGTGCTCGCGGCGCGTGTCGTGTCGACCGACGGGGTGCATGCCGGGGCCTCGTTCGGCGAGACCGCGCGCCTCCTTCACCATCGATACGAGTTCTCCGCCGAGACGGCCGTGCAGATCGCCGAGCGGGCGTTCCGCGGCGGGGGCGTCGCGCGCGACGCGGGCTACCTCTTCGGGTACCTGCGCGTGGGCGCCGCGTTGCGCCAGGGGCGCGCGGGCATCGACGCGAGGCGCGCGGGGAGGGTGGGCCTCGATGACCTGGGGTGGCTGCAGACCCTCGGCGGCACCGGCATCGTGCGGGCGCCGCGGTACCGGCCGACGCTCGACACCGTGCTCGCGGCCGCGCCGCCGTGATCCGAGGGGGTCAGGCGCCCGTGCGGGGAGGACCGAGCCGCTCGGTCATCCGGCGGGCCACGCCGGGGGGGACGAGCCGATGCACGTCGCCTCCGAGGCGGGCGGCTTCCTTCACGAGGTTCGACGAGACGTAGAAGTACGCGTCGTTGGCCATCAAGAACACGGTCTCGACCTCGGTGTTGAGGTGCCGGTTCATGTTGGCCATCTGCAGCTCGTACTCGAAGTCGGCGACGGCGCGCAGCCCGCGGAGCACGACGCGGACGTTCTTGCGCCGGCAATACTCCACGAGCAGTCCGTCGAACGAATCGACCTCCACGTCGCCGGCCCCGGCGAGCTCCTCGCGGATCATCTCGACCCGCTCCTCGACGGTGAACAGCGCCTCCTTGCGAGGGTTGCGCAGCACCGCGACGATCAGCTTGTCGAACACGACGAGGCCGCTCCGGATGATCGAGAGGTGGCCGTGCGTCATCGGGTCGAACGAGCCGGGATAGATTGCGACGGTCATTGCACATCCTCGTCGGGCGTGAGGAACAGGACGGCAGTGTCGCCGTACACCCGCTCCGAGATCACCTGAAATCCGTGGGGCGATGCGGGGGGATTCTTCTTCTGGTGCTCGACCACGACGACGGCGCCGGGGGCGATCGCGCCGTGCGTACGCAGCGCTTCGAGCAACGTCCGCACGGGGGCCATCTCGGCGTAGGGCGCGTCCACGAACACGCGATCGAAGAGGGCCCCGCCCGCCACGATCTTCGGGACCGCGGTCGGGCTCGTCAGATCCAGCCGCAGGACGGTGCAGCGCGTGGCCAGGCCGAGGGCCGAGGCCGCGTCGCCGATGGCGCGGGTGACGGCGGGGTCGCGGTCCACGAGCGTGGCGCGCTCGGCGCCGCGGGACAGCGCCTCGAACGCGAGCGCGCCGGTGCCCGCGTACAGGTCGAGCACACGGGTTCCCTCGAAACCTCCTCGGGACTCGAGCGCCGAGGCGACCGCCTCGCGCACCCGCTCGGAGGTCGGTCGGGTGCCGTCTCCCTTCGGGCCCGCGAAGCGCCGGCCCGAGAGCGTCCCTCCGACAATCCTCACGTCGGCCTCAGAACCGGACGCGGGCGCTCAGGCCGGCGCGGTCGGTGCCGAAGCTCGGCAGGACCGAGACGGCGGGCGTCTCCTGGGTGGCGCCTCCGGTGCCGGTCGGGTCGATCGCGAGCATCACGGCGCCGGTCACGCCCGACGCCGCGGCCAGGCCCAGGAACACGTACTGCAGGACCTCGTAGGTCGCGCCGTCGCCGCAGGTCGCGCGCACCGCGCCGGCATCGAAGCCGGGGATGACGGCGTCGGACTCGGCGGTCTTGCACACGTCCGTCGCGCCGCCGGGGATCGCGTTGGCGGCGTAGTAGTCGCGGTAGACGGCGATGTTCGACTGGTAGGCGGCGGCCCCGTTGAGGTCCTGGATGTGCGACATCGCGTAGCCGGCGACGCCGAACGAGGCGGCGCCGACGCCGATCAAGGCGATCGCGGTCCAGTTGACGGCGAGCGTGGGCCCGCCGCCCGAGGGGGCCTGGGTGTCGGCGGGCGCGTCCTCGAGGTGCGCGTCGAGCGTCATCTCGGTGCCACGGCCGAGCGTGACCGTGCCGCGCCACGGCGTGTGACCGTTCGACCGCACCTCCACTTCGTGCGCGCCGATCGCGAGGTCGGCCGTCGTGAAATGCCCTTCGGCATTGGTCGTGCCGATCTCGGCGCCATCCACCACCACGGCCGCGGCGGGGACGTTCGCCTCGACGCGGAGCGTGCCGGTCTCGGGGCCCGTGAGCCGCGCCAGCACGCGGCGCGCCGGCTCGCGGATGTCGTCGATGTCCGTGCGTCGGGCCGAGAGGGTCTCCTGCGTCGTGCGCAGGACGGTGTGGCTCGATGCGTCGAAGAGCGACAGGGTGAGCTCCATCGCGTCCCCCGCGCGGCGGAGCGTGCCGTACACGAGCTGCTCGGCGCCGACCGTCTCGGCGATCTGCGAGAGGCAGGTGGGGTCCGGCGTCTCCTCGCAGCCCATCGCGAGCGAGATCTGGGCGAGGGTCACCTCGTTCGGGCTGACCGCCCAGCCGGCGACGCGGCTCGCGGCGACGCGCACGGCGCTGCTCACGTTGCGGCCGAGTTCGTCGTCGCCTTCGGCGGCGATCCCCAGCACCACGACGGAGGTGTCGGCCCGGACGGCCGCAGGTGCGACCAGCAAGGTGCCGACGAGGAGGAGGGCCGCGGACAAGGACGCTCGCATGGGCGCGACCATACCGTCGTCCTCGTGGCGGCCGCAAGCGCCGGCGCGCCCGCGGGGACAGGAACGCGTCGGGCGATCCGTGACCTGGGAAGACGCGGGATGGGGACGCGTGCTACACGACGTGAAGGCGAGGCCGACCGGCCGCGTCCGAGGCCGTGGGATGCAGGGGTTCGCGAAGGTCTGTCCGCGTTGCGGGCGGCGCTACGACGCCGCGGCCTCGTTCTGCCAGAAGGACGGGGTGCCGCTGCTCGCGTCGTCCGCCGGCGAGGCGGAGGCGCCCGATCCTTGGTTGGGGCAGGTGCTGCTCGACCAGTTCCGGATCGAGGAGCGGATCGGCGCCGGAGGGATGGGGGCGGTCTACCGCGCCCGACAGACCAGCGTGGATCGCGACGTGGCGATCAAGCTGTTGCTGCCCGATCTGATGCAGAACCCGGACGCGGTACGCCGCTTCCACCGCGAGGCGCGCGTGTCGACCGCGCTCGATCACCCGCACGTGGTCCGGGTGATGCTCTTCGGGGAGCTCGCCGACGGCTCGCTCTACCTCGTGATGGAGCTGCTGCGGGGGCGCAGCCTCGCGGAGCTGCTCCGCGCGGAAGGGGCGCTCTCGGTCGCGCGCGCGCTGCACATCGCGACGCAGGCGTGCGACGGCGTCGGAGAGGCCCACGGGCACGGCATCGTGCATCGCGACGTCAAGCCGGAGAACGTGTTCCTCGTCCAGAAGGGCGGCGATCCCGACTACGTGAAGGTGCTCGACTTCGGCATCGCGCGGCTCGAGACCGGAGGCGATGCGAGCCAGGCGACGCAGTCGGGGCTCGTGTTCGGGA
Source organism: uncultured Sandaracinus sp. (assembly GCA_903828805.1). Taxonomy (GTDB): domain Bacteria; phylum Myxococcota_A; class Polyangia; order Polyangiales; family Sandaracinaceae; genus Sandaracinus. The sequence continues at coordinate 28,781 of CAIKNO010000291.1, forward strand.
CGGCCCGCTACATCTCGCCGGAGGGCGCGGCGGGGGAGCCAGCCGACGCGCGCAGCGACGTCTATTCGCTCGGCGTGATGATCTACCAGATGCTCTGCGGTGAGACGCCCTTCGACGCGCCGACGCCGGTCACGCTGCTGATGAAGCACGTGCAGGAGACGCCCCCCGACCTGCGCAGTCGGCCGGGGGGACGGGGCGTTCCAGACGTGGTCGCCGGGGTCGTGATGCGCGCGCTCTCGAAGGACCCCGGCCGCCGTCCGGCCAACGCGCCCGAGCTCGCGGCGCAGCTGCGGGCGGCGATGCGCGTCGCGGGGATGGAGGCGCCGGACCCCTACGACACCGCCCGGATGCGGCCCTCGGCGCGGGTCGGGCCGCGCACGAGGGTCGAGGCGGAGGACGTCGACCACGAGGCCGGGATGCTCATCGCGTCGAGGGCGCGGGGGCGCCGGGTGGCGACCGCGGCGTCGGGCGCGCTGCTGCTCGTCGCGCTCGCGGGCGGGGCGTTCGTGGCGCTTCGCGCGAACCTCGGGGCGGGCGATCGGGACGACCCGGCATCGCTCGTGCGGCGCGCCGAGGCGGCGCTCGCCGCGGGGCGCTTCGACGCGGAGGTCGAGGGCACCCC
>CAIKNO010000292.1 GCA_903828805.1 uncultured Sandaracinus sp.
GGCCACCGCGTCTACAAGAACTACGATCCGCGGGCGAAGGTCATCAAGCGCCTGGCCGACGAGGTGTTCGACGCGATCGGGAAGAACCCGCTCATCGACATCGCGATCGAGCTCGAGCGCATCGCGCTCGAGGACGAGTACTTCGTGAAGCGGAAGCTCTACCCCAACGTGGACTTCTACTCGGGCCTCATCTACGAGGCGATGGGCATCCCCCTCGACATGATGACGGTGCTCTTCGCCATCGGCCGCACCCCCGGCTGGCTCTCGCAGTGGGAGGAGATGCTGCTCGACTCGGAGCAGAAGATCGCCCGGCCGCGCCAGGTCTACCTCGGCCCGCAGAAGCGTTCGTACGTGTCGCTCGCCGACCGCGGCTGAGCGCGGCGCCGGGACCGTCTCGCCCCGCCCGCGGGCGAGACGGGAGCCCGCAGCGCCCGACGAGAGAAGAAGCCCGGCACGCCACACGGCGGCGCCGGGCTTTCTCGTCGGGGGCGGAACGAAGAGCCGCGGGGCCTCCGTCGGCCCGAGGGGATTCACCCCGCGATCGCCGCGACGATCGGGGGGCCGATGCGCAGCAGCAGCGTGCGCGCCCCTTGCCGCGAGAGGTGGATCCCATCGACGGTGTCGCCCTCTCGGATCTGCCCGCCGCGGGGATCGACCACGACGCCGCAACGGGTGCCGCGGACGCCCTCGGCCTGCGCCGCCTGCACGCGCCGGATCCTGTCCGACCATCCGCCGCGCTCTCCCTCGGACGGCAGCACCACGACGGCCCGGCGCAGTCCCCCTTCGCAGAGCCCCTCGACGAACGAGCGCACGCGCGCGCTGTAGAGGGTCGTCCACCGCGCCTCGTCGCGCCACTGGATCCACTCCTCGGTGGAGCCCTCGAGCTCGCCCTCGCGCACACGGAGGGCCTGGGTGTCGTTGCCGCCCATGTAGACGACGACGCCGCGCATCGCGTTCAGGTCGCCGAGGCGCGCGATCTCCGCCTGCCAGTCGAAGAAATCGGGGCGCGCGAACCCCGTGGAGCTGTGGCCCATCCGCTGCACCCGCAGGCCGGCGCCGACGAGCTCCGACTCGATCATCCGGCCGAGGGCGCCGTTGACCGACGAACTCCCGAGCACGATGGCCTCGGGGGGCGCCGCGGGCGCCCTCCTTCGCTGCGCGCCGGCCGTCGGGGTCACGGCGACGCCCACCGCGAGCCCGAGCGCCGCCAGCACGGCGAGCGCCGCCGCCTTCGAGCCCGATCGACGGGAGGACGCGACCGTCGGCGCGCCCGTGTTGTCGGCGACCCCCTGTCGCTCCGGAGGCGGCGCGCGGTGCGGATGGTGGCTCAGCGCGACGAGCGCTCCTTCGGGGTCGCGGACGTAGAGCGTGAAGTCGGTCTCGTGCACGACGGGGTGTCCGCGCTCCGTCAGGCGCGCACGCCAGGACTCGCGCTCCGACGGGGCGATGCCCAGGGCCACGCAGTGCCATCCTTGCGCGTCGTCGGCGCGGCCCGGCGCGCCCTCGGCGGCGCGCTCGACGGCGAGGAACGCGCCCCCGTCGAGGGTCATCCACAGGGCGCGGGGACGACCGTGGGCGTCGTCGTGACGCGCCTGGACCGCGAGGCCGAGCACGCCGGCGTAGAACGCCTCGGCGCGAACGAGGTCGCGGACCTTGACGGCCAGGTGGTGCACGGCGGGCGTGCGGACATCGTTCTCGACGGTGCGGGTCGGAGGCGGCATCGAGCGGCGTTGTACCTCGCCGTGGCCCGTGGTGCCGGTTTTGGGCCGGCGGGCCATGCACCGCAGTGGCAGGCGCGTCTCAGGCGGCGTTCGACGCGGTCGGGCCCGCGTGGGCGTGCGACTTGCCGTGCGCGTGGGCGTGCGACTTGCCGTGCGCGTGGGCGCGGAGATTCAGGACGTGCGCGGTGGCCACCAGCGCGACGCCGGAGACCGTTCCGACCGTCTCGGCGCCCGGCGCGTCCAGCAGACGGGCGAACCCGAGCACACCCATGCCCATCGTGAACAGTCCGATGGGCCAGAAGTTGCGATGGTCCCGCGCGGCGGGGAGCAGGGCGGCGATGCCGACGCCGAGCGCCATCCAGAGAAGGGCGCCCTCGAGCCACTCGAGGCGCTCCCCGAGGTGCGGGGCCGCGCCTGCGGCGAACGCCGGTGCGGCGGCGAGCAGCGCGGCCGCCATGCAATGGACGGCACAGGCCAACGAGACGCCGATCCCCAGGCGATCCAGCCATGGGCGGTCGGCGACGGGGGGCTCGCTTTCGCAACGCGATTGCATTCGGGCTCGGATCTAACCCACGCGCTTCGAGCCGTCCACCGGTTCCGTGACGTCTGCCCCGCCCTTGGGGCGGCACCCCGCGGGAGTCCCGCCGGGCCCGGCGGCTCCACACGAACCCGCGGGCGGACGCGGCACCTCAGGCGGGGGTCGCGGCGAGCACGCCGCGGATGTCCTCGTCGGAGAGCAGCTGATGGCTCTGCTTCGCGCGGGCGAGGATCGCCTTCACCACGGCCTCCGAGACCGGGATCCCGTGGCTCTTCAGCCAGTGCGTCACGTTGCTCGCGCCGCTCATCGGGCCGATCCCGATCTCCTGGGACCGCCCGAACACGTTGGCGGGGACGCCCGAGTAGACGCGGTCGGCGAGGTCGCGGTCCCCCTTCTCGAGGGCCTTGATGATGGCGGCGGCGTGCACGCCGGTGCCGGTGCGGAACGCGTCCGCGCCGACGACGGGATAGCTTATCGGGATGGGGAAGTGCAGGGCGCGGCTGACCTTGTCGCAGAGCGTTCCGAGCTGCGTCACGTCGCGGTCGCCGAGTTCGCCTATCAGCTTGAGGTTCACGAGGATCTGATCGAGCGAGGCGTTGCCCACGCGCTCGCCCACCCCGAGGATGGCGCCGTGCACGCGGTCGGCACCGTACTCGAGGGCGTAGATGGAGTTCGGGAGCCCGAGGCCGCGGTCGTTGTGCCCGTGCCAGTCGATCCCGACGTGCGTCGCGCCCCACGCCGACAGGAGGTTGCGCGTGAACTCGATCAGGTTGCGGACGCCGTCCGGGGTCACGTGACCGACCGTGTCGCAGAGGGTGAGCCGCGTCGCCCCCGCGTCGATGGCCGCGTGGAACAGGTCGGCCAGGACCTCCGGCCGCGACCGGGTCGTGTCCTCGGTCACGTAGTTCACGGGCAGCCCCTCCTTCACCGCGAAGGAGATGGCGTCCACGCTGCGCTTGCGGATCAGCTCGACGGACCAGTCCTCCGCGAGGGCTCGGATCGGGGAGCTGCCGATGAAGGTCATCACCTCGACGGGCAGGCCCGCGCGCTGGCTGACCTCCACCATCGGAATGATGTCGGCGACGACCGTCCGCCCGGCGCACGTCGGGCGGATGTGCAGCTTCGCGTCGACCATCTCCTGGCAGAGACGCAGCACGTCCCCGAACGCCCGGGCGCCGGCGCCCGGCAGGCCGACGTCGCACGTGTCGATGCCGACCTGATCGAGAAGGTGGAGGATCTCCAGCTTGTCCTCGATCGGCGGGTCGACGACGGACGGGTTCTGCAGCCCGTCCCGCAACGTCTCGTCGTGGAGCTCGAAGGTGCGCTGGAGCACCACCGAGTTGCGGCGGGAGGCGACGTTCCAGTCGTAGATGAACTCGGATGCGTCCACGGAAGAAGCCTCCCTCGACAGTCACTCACGAAGTGCGCGGCCGCGCGGCCACGGCTCAGATCCGCTCGAGGACGACGGCGATTCCCTGCCCGCCGCCGATGCACGCCGAGCCGACCGCGAACCGCTTCTCCGTGCGCCGCAGCGTGTAGATGAGGTTCGCGGTGATCCGCGCGCCGCTCGCGCCGAGAGGGTGCCCGAGGGCGATGGCGCCGCCGTTCACGTTCGCCTTGTCCTCGGGGATCCCCAGCTCCTTCTGGACGGCCAGGAACTGAGGCGCGAAGGCCTCGTTGACGTCGAACAGGTCGACGTCGTCGAGGCCGAGTCCCGCGCGGTCGAGGGCCGAGCGGATGGCTGGCGCGGGGCCGATGCCCATGAGCGTCGGCTCGACGCCGGCGACGCCCCACTGCACGAGGCGGGCGAGCGGAGTCAGACCGCGGGCGCGCGCCCACTCGGCGTCCACCACGACGAGCGCCGCCGCTCCGTCGCAAATTCCGGATGCGTTGCCCGCCGTCACGACGCCGTCCTTCTTGAACACCGGAGGCAGCTTGGCGAGCTGCTCGAGCGTCGTCTGCGGGCGGGGATGCTCGTCGCGCGACACGAGGGTCGGGCCCTTGCGGCCCGCGAGCTCGTAGGGTGCGATCTCGTCGGCGAAGGCGCCGGCCTCGGACGCGGCGGCCCAGCGCTGCTGGCTGCGCAGCGCGAACGCATCGGCCTGCTCGCGGCTGATGCCGTACTTCACCGCGAGGTTCTCCGCCGTCACGGCCATGGGCGTGTTGCAGAAGCTGTCCGTCAGCGCGGCCCAGAGCGTGTCCACGACCTGGGGCGGCTTGCCGAACTTCGCGCCGCCGTCGCGGAGGCCCCACATCGAGTGCGGCGCCTGGCTCATGTTCTCGCTGCCGGCCGCGAGCGTGCAGACGCTCTCGCCCAGGAGGATCTGCTCGGCGGCGGTGATCACGGCCTGGAAGCCCGAGCCGCACAGGCGGTTGAGCGTCAGGGCCGGGGCTTCGATCGGCACGCCAGCCTTCAGCCCCACGTGACGTGCGCCGTAGATGGCGTCGGGGGAGGTCTGCTGCACGTTGCCGAGCACCACGCCGTCGACGTCCGAGGCGGCGATGCCGGCCTGCGCGAGGGCGGCCTTGCCCGCATGCACCGCGAGGTCGATGGCCGAGACGTCCTTCAGCGCACCGCTGAGGGCGCCGAAGGGGGTGCGCTTCGCGCCGACGATCCAGATCTCACGTGCCAGCTTCTTCATCTCTTGCTCTCCCGTCGCGACAGCGAACTACGTCTCAGGCGATCTCGGCGAATGCGTTCGTGAACACCGGCTCTTCGGGGTGTTCCTCCGTGCCCGCGACCACCAGCACACGGCCGTCCTCGTGCCAGCCGCGCGTGACGATGGTGTCGCCCGGCCAGACGGGCTTGCTGAAGCGTCCGGTGAACGAGCGAAGACGCGCAGGGTCGTCGCCGCACGCGTTCGCGAGGATGGCGCGCCCGATGTGGCCGTACGTGCAGAGACCATGCAGGATCGGGCGTCCCTCGGTGACCTTGGCGGCCTTCTCCGCCGCGCGCGGATCAGCATGCAGCGGGTTGTGGTCGCCGCTCAGTCGATAGAGCAGCGCCTGCTCCGCGGTCGTCGTCTCCCGGACCGTCCAGTCGGGGTCCCGCTCGGGGGCGCGGACCCGCACGCTCTTCGGCGGCGCGTCGCCTCCGTAGCCGCCGTCGAGGAGGTACATGATCGTCCACTCGGTCTCGCAGAGCAGCGTGCCCGCCTCGTCCGTGGTCCGGGTCGTGAACACGGCCTGCGCCATTCGCTTCAGGTCACCGATGCTCGCGACGCGGCCGACCGTGACGAGCGTTCCGGAAGGAGCGAACGGTCGGTGCAGCCGGATCGTCTGCGCGCCGTGCACGACGCCGCCGAAGTCGCCGCCGACCACGTCGAAGAGCGACTTGCACGCCTCGAAGGTCGGGATCACGGCGTAGGTCGGCAGGACCTTCATCGTCGGTTCGGCGTGCTCGTACAGAAAACCGAGGTCTTTCTGCCGCGCGCCCACCCCGAGCGCGTAGAGCGCCGCGTCCTGCCAGCGGTACGTGAATCGCTGCGGTTCTGTCTCATGGCCGACCGTCGCCGGATCGAGGGGCTTCGACATGGAGGCTACCTAGCGTTCCGGTGCGAAGAGCGTCAACCGAAGCGTGCGGCGCGATTGACGGTGGCTGTGAGCGGACCCACGCTGCCTCCGTGCATTCAGGGGACGGGTCGAGGCCCTCGGGCCTCCGCGGTCGAGCGATGCCGTGCGGCGTCGTGCGGCGCCGGGGCGTGGCGCCTCTCGTCGTGTGGTGCGTGGCCCTGGCTTTCCTCTCCACGGCGGCGGCGGGATGTCGCAGGTCCTTCTCGGGGTTCGATGGGGGTCCGCGCCCCCCGGCCGAGGATGCAGGCCCGACGGACGTCGACACCGATGGCGACGGTCTCTGCGACGGACAGGAACTGTCGAGGGGGCTGCGCGCCGACAACGCGGACACCGACGCGGACGGCTATTCGGACTTCGCCGAGGTGTCCCTCGGGGACGACCCGACGCTGCCCAGCTCGCCCGACCGCGAGCGCCTCGTGTTCCTCTCCGAGGCCTCGATGGCCGCCGCGGAGGTCGCCGTGGCGATGCCGGTCTTCGGCGCGGGGGAGGTCTATCAGGGCGCGTTTCAGTCGCTCTCGCAGGTCTATCCCGATGACCAGACCGCAGGGGCGTACTTCGCGGGGGCGACGGCGGTCGGAGCCACGCCGGGGACGCAGGTGTTCCGCGTGGAGCCGGAGGCGCAGCGCTTCGTCGGGGTGCAAGGGCGCACGCTGCTGGTGTTCCGGGTGCGGTTCGCCTACCAGGGGCCGGTGCGCGGCTGCCTGCGCGCGTATCCGTTCCTGTACAGCCTGAAGCGGGAGGACGGCCGGATCGTCGGCCAGAGGCGCTACACGCTGGTCGTGGTCCCGGACGGGGGCCGGCCCGGCGAGAGCACGTGGTGCGGCGCGTCTCCGTGCTGGTGAGCGGGCGCGGGTTCGGGGCGGCGCCGACGGGCGCTGGAGCCGCGCCGATGGCTGCGGCGCGTGGATGAGATCGTCGAGATCGAGGCGCTCCTGCTCTCGAGGGGGTGGCGGGACACGCCGGACGGCATCGAGATCACCCTCTGGGGGGCGTCCGCTTCTCACGGGCCCGTGGAGGTTTGCCTTCGTGGGCAGGAGTCCGTGTTCTTCGTGCCCCGGGAAAGCCCGTGCAGGGACGGGCGGCGTGTCCGCGTGGCGCTCCAGTCGCGCGAGGGGCACGACGTCGATGCCGTGTACTTTCGCTCCCAGCGAGCGCTGGAGGACGCGCGGGACGGGCTGCGCACCCGGCTCGAGGCGGTGTTCGAGTCCGACGTGAAGCCGTCGGAGCGCTTCCTGATGGAGCGCTTCGTCACCGGCGCGTTCGGGGTGCGCGGGAAGGCCAGGAGGCAGGATGGGGTCTGGCGATTCGTCGATCCCGGCGTCCGCGCGGCCGACGTCACGCCGACCCTGCGCGTGCTCAGCCTCGACGTCGAGACGGACGGCTGGGACGGACCGCTGCTGAGCGTCGCGCTCGCCGCCGAGGGCTTCGAGCGTGTGTTCATGGTGCCCGCCGAGGGCCTCGAGGAGCGGGCCGTCGGGCCCCTTCGCCCTGCACCTCTGGACGTTCCGGAGCTGCCGATCACGTGGTGCGCCGATGAGCGGACGCTCCTGGAAGAATTCTTCGCGGCGGTCCGCGACCACGACCCCGACGTGCTCGTGGGCTGGAACGTCGTCGACTTCGATCTCCGGGTGCTCGTGGCCCGCTCGGCGGTCTGCCGCGTCCCGTGCGCGCTCGGCCGGCGCGGGGCGCGGGCGCGGGTGCTCGAGGGGGCGACCGCCCAGCAGGTGGCCGTGGCGCGCGTCCCGGGGCGGGTCGTCCTCGACGGCGTGGCGACGATGCGCTCCGCGACGTACGCGTTCGAGCGGTTCAGCCTCGAGCACGTCGCCCAGCGGGTCCTCGGCCGCGGAAAGAAGATGGCTCCGGGGGCGGATCCGCTCGAGGCCATCCGCCGGATGCACCGCGAGGAGCCCGCGGCCCTCGCCGCCTACAACCTCGAGGACGCCCGCCTCGTGCGCGCGATCTTCGACGCGACCGGATTGCTCGACTTCGCGGTCGAGCGTGCGCGGCTGACGGGCTTGGCGCTCGACCGGCAAGGGGGCTCCGTCGCCGCGTTCGATCACCTGTATCTCCCGCGCCTCCATCGGCGGGGGCTGGTCGCGCCCGACGTGGGGGTGGACGCCGAGCCGGTCGCGTCCCCGGGCGGACACGTGCTCGAAGGCAAGCCGGGGCTCCATCGACACGTGCTCGCGTTCGACTTCCGCTCGCTCTATCCGAGCCTGATCCGGACGTTCCAGATCGATCCCTTGGCCCTCTGGTGTCCCGGGGATTCGCCCGTGCCCGGCTTCGACGGTGCCCACTTCGCGCGCGAAGGGGCCATCCTGCCGGGACTCGTCGCGCAGCTGCACGACGCCCGGGGCCAGGCGAAGGCGCGCGGGCAAGAGGCCCTCTCCCGGGCGATCAAGATCGCGATGAACTCGTTCTACGGAGTGCTCGGTACCCCCGGGTGCCGGTTCTTCGATCCGCGGCTCGCGTCGTCGATCACGCGCCGCGGACACGAAGTGATCGAGCGCACGAGGACGCTCTTCGAAGGCTGGGGACACGAGGTGCTCTACGGAGACACGGACTCGCTCTTCGTGCGCCTCGACGGTGCGCTCGACGAGGAGGCGTCCCGCGCCGCGGGGCACGCCCTCGCGGCGGCGGTCGACGCCTTCTGGCGGGAGACGATCGCGCGGGAGCATGGGCTCGAGAGCTTCCTCGAGCTCCGCTTCGACGTGCTGTACTCACGCTTCCTCTTGCCCACGATGCGCGGGTCCGAGCGCGGGTCGAAGAAGCGTTATGCGGGCGCGGTGCGGACGGCCGAGGGCGGCCTCGACCTGGTCGTCCGTGGGCTCGAGGCGGTGCGCACCGATTGGACCCCGCTGGCGCGCCAGACCCAGCGCGAGTTGCTGCGCCGCGTGTTCTCGGACGAGCCGTGGGAAGCGTGGCTCCGTGGGGTGCACGAGGATCTGCTCGCGGGCGATCTCGATGGCCTGCTGGTCTACCGGAAGAGGCTCCGCCGCGGGCTCGATTCCTATGGCGCGGCACCGCCGCACGTCCAGGCCGCGCGCATGCTCGGCGGGGACGCCCGCGGCGAGGTGGAGTACGTCATCACGACGCGAGGTCCGGAGCCGCTCTCGAAGCGGAGCGCCCCGGTCGACCACGCGCATTACGTCGACAAGCAGGTCGCGCCCGCCGTCGATGCGGTCCTGTCCGTGCTCGGAACCTCGTTCGCGCGGGTGGCCGGGGCGCAGATGCGGTTGTTCTGAACGACGCCGCGGGTGGCCTGGCACGCGCGGGCTGGCGGCCGACCGGCGTGCCGCGTCATGGGGGAATCCGTGGCCTCGCGCGGGCGGCCGGCCGCTTCGAGGGACGCAGGCCGCCCCCGGCGACGGAGGCGACGTCCCAGGGCGCGGCCCACGCCGAGGCGCCGCGCGGCACCTTCAGGAAGTCGGCGACGCGCCCCAGCTCGGCCGCCATCGCGTCGGCGTCGGCGAATCGCTCCTCGGGCGTCTTGGCGAGGGCCCGCTGCACCCAGGACGCGAACGAAGGCGGGCACCACGGAGCGCGCGCGCGGAGGTCCGGGGCGGGCTCCGTCAGCACCTTGGCGAGGGTCGCGCAGGCGCCCGCGCCTTCGAAGGGCAGGGCCCCCGAGACCGCCTCGAAGAGCAGCACGCCGAGGGCGTGGAGGTCGGTCCGTGGATCGGCGGGTTCGCCCCGGATCTGCTCGGGGGCCATGTACTCCGGCGTGCCCAGCAGAACACCGCGTCCCGTGAGACGGGGCGTGGCCTCGGACGCGGGGGCGGAGCCGATCCCGAAGTCGATGAGCTTGGCCACGAGGCCTCCCCGTGCGAGCGGTTGGAGCATCACGTTCGAAGGTTTCAGGTCGCGGTGCACGAGACCCAGGGAACCGAGCTCCGACAGGGCCTCCAGCATCTGAGCGCCCAGGTCCATCGCGGCGGGGATCGACAGCGGACCGCGATGCTCGATGCGCCCCTGCAGGTCCTCGCCCTCGATGAGCTCCATCACGAGACAGAGGTCGCCGCCCTCGGTCTCGAAGAGCTCGTGGACGCGCGGGACGTGGAGGCCGCGAAGGGCACGCCCGATCGCCGCTTCGCGGTGGAACCGGCGCCGCAGCTCGACGCCTTCGCTCTCGCACCGCGGGGTGCAGAGCACCTTGAGGGCCGCGCGGCGGGGCGTGTCGATGCGCGGGATGCCAGCGCGCACGACCCGGTAGACGCAGGCGTGTCCTCCGGTGCCGAGCAGCGCCTCGATGCGCCAGCGGTCCGCGATGGAGTCTCCGATCGAGAACGTCGTGGGACGATCCTGCATGTCGGACGCACCGTTGCAGCGCCCGTGCCGGAGCACTTCGGGCCGACGAGGAGTCATGCCCGCAGGGGGAATCGAACCCGCGCACGCCGCGCTGTGTGACGGCACGCCCCGGGGAGCGCACGGGGATGGGACCTTGGGCCGCGCGCGGGGCGGACCTGCGGCCACGGGTCGTCCGCGCGGGGTCGCACCGAGCGGCGCCACGGAATGGCGCGGCGAGGGGAACGATGCGCAATGCCGGCGCGTGTCCGTCGATGAGCGTCCCGTCGCGAAGACCCCGACGAAAGGATCCTCATGTTCCCCGAACTTCGAAGTGCCTCCGACCTGGACGCTGCCTTCCGGCACGTCGTCGATGCCCACTCGCGCGCGGGCCTCGAGCCACCGCCCGAGCCCCACACGCCCGCGCCCCTGGCGATGGGCACCGCCGCGGAGGCCCTCCACACCGCGGTCGAGCTCCTCGAAATGGCCCGTCTCGTGCACCTCTCGCCCGCCTTCGCCGTGTTTTCGGGGGTGACGGCGGTCGCCCTCGCCGCCGGCGTCGGGTACGCGGAGATCGCGCACGCGTGGGAGGAGCACGCACGACGCGGCATGGTCGTCGACCACGAGCAGATCATGGGTGCGCTCCGGTATATCCTCGGGCGCATCCCCGACCCCGACCGGGCGGGCGTCGAAGTGCGCTTCGGCACGCACGTCCGTGACGGAGCGAACAACGCCGAGGCCTTCGAACGGACGCATCCCGAGGCGTTCCAGCGGCTGCGCGACGAGGTGAGGGCGCATCATCAGGAAGGCATGCGCGCGGGGCTGCTCGACCGCGGCGGAGAAGCGGACGTGCGCCTTCGCTGCGAGCAGGACGTCGTCGTCCGGATGGGCTTCGAGGAGGCGAAGGAGCTGCGGTCGCACGACCCGGTGACCTTCGAGGCCCGACGGCGGGCCGTGGAGCAGATGCACGGCGCGCTCGACGCGGGGCGCGCGGCGCGCGTGCGCGGCTGAGCCGCAGAGGGACGTCGCAGAGGAGGCTGGAGGGTTCGACGGCCGGGCCCTCCGACCCCACACTCCGCC
>CAIKNO010000293.1 GCA_903828805.1 uncultured Sandaracinus sp.
CCGCTGCGGTGCCGGCCCCCGCTGCGGTGCCGGCCCCCGCTGCGGTGCCGGCCCCCGCTGCGGTGCCGGCCCCCGCGCCTGCTGCGGTGCCGGCTCCGGCCCCGGCGGCTGGCGTCGCACCCCCAGGGGCCCATTGAAGCCGGGCTTGCTTCGACCTCGCCGACACGGCGTGAACCTTCGCTGGCACGTGAAGTGCTGGGTTCATGCTTCGATGCACTCCGACGCCTGTGCACGGTGCTCACCATGATCTCGTTGCCGCCGCTGGTGGACCGTGCCGCACGGATCCTCATCTCCTCGCCCGAGGGCGGCTTGCTCTCGTCGGTGCGATCGACGCTGCTCGAAGAGGGGCACGAGGTGGTGCTTCATCGCGATGCCCGTTCGCTGGTCGCCGCGGTCCTCGAAGAGCGCGTCGACCTCGTGCTCCTCGACGTGGATGGTCCCTTCGAGCAGGCGCTCGAGGCGGTCGGCGACCTCCGCATGGTCGATGAAGGCCGTCTGGTCCCGCTGATGCTCGCGTCGTGCAGCGCCCGCGACGAGTTTGACGTGGTGCGCGGATTGCTGGCAGGGGCCGATGACTTCCTGACGGGCACGCGGGTGCGTGAGCTCGCGGCACGCGTCCTCGTGCAGCTTCGAAACCGCCGCGACCGCGAGCTCCTTCGTTACGCCGAGCGCGAGCGTGGTGAGCTGCACAACGCGGCGTGGACCGATCCGCTGACCGGTCTCGGGAACCGGCGCGCGGCGGACCACTTTCTCAAGGAAGCGCTCGTCGGCTCGGAGTCGGTGCTGGTCATGATCACCGATCTCGACCACTTCAAGCACGTCAACGACACATGGGGCCACGCGGCGGGTGATCGCGTCCTGCAGACGGTCGGTGCTGCGCTGCGCCGGATGGCGCGGGACGGCGACCAAGTCGCACGCTTCGGTGGTGAGGAGTTCCTCGTCGTCATCCGCGATGCGCCGACCGAGCGGCATCGGGCGATCGCCGAGCGTCTGCTCGGTAGCGTGCGTTCGCTGAGCCTTCCGCCGGGTGTCGGGCCCACCTCGATCACGGCGAGCGTCGGCGCGGTCAGCTGGTCGGCCAGCGACGGGGTGCTGTCGGTCACCGAGCTCTTCCGCCTCGCGGACGAGTCCCTCTACGAGGCGAAGCGGACCGGCCGCGATCGCCTCGTGATGTCTTCGATCGGCAAGGAGCGCGTGGTGCCCGCGAGCGAACCCTTGACGGATGAGGTGCGTCGATGAAGCGCCCCCTGACCCCGGATCCGAGCGTTCGCGCCGCCATCGAGATCCTCGAGCCGCTGATGCTCCAGCGCACCTCGGACCTCCCCGTCCTGCCGGCGCTCGCCCTCGAGGCGCTCGCGCTGTCCAGGCGTGCGAACGTGCGGATGGATCAGTTGCTCGACGTCATCGAGCGCGAGCCGCTGCTCGCGGCCCGGGTGCTCGGAGTCGCGAATTCGGCATTCTACTCGCGCGGGATGCCCACGACCTCGGTCCAGTACGCCCTCGTCCGACTGGGCACGCACGCGGTGAGAGACGTCCTGACGATGGCCGTCTACAGCAGCACGGTCTTCGACGTGCCAGGCCTCTCGGAACTCGTCCGTGAGTGTTTCGACCATTCAGTGGTGGTGGCACGCGCGTCGCGCGAGCTGGCCCGCTCCTTGGACCTCGACCCCGAAGTGGCCTTCCTCGCGGGCCTCCTCCACGACGTCGGCTACGCGCGCTGTCTGAAGATCGCTCGAACCGCGCTCGCGCAGGTCGAGCGCGGGCCCATGCTCGAGGCCGTCGACGCGCTCCACGCCGCCGCGGGAGGAGTCCTGGCCCGCGCGTGGAGCCTTCCCGCGGAAGTGGTCCTCGCGTGCGAGCGGCACCACACCCCCGACGTGCGTGATTACGCGGCGCTCGTCGGGTTCGTCGAAGTCTCGCTCGAGCCCGGCCGTTCCGAGCACCTCGAGGGTCAGCGCGACGCGGCGAGCGCGGCGCTCGGTCTCGATGCCGACGGTGCGGCGAAGGCCGACGCGATCGTGGCGGCGGCCCCGCGATAGGCGATTCCGGCGGGCCCCCCGGCCAGGGGCCCCGTTCGTTCGCGGGTCGGCACCGACGGCTCCCTGAGGGGAGCCCCCGTCGGAGCGGCCTCGCGTCCTGCGGTCGGAAAGAAAAAAACTCCTCAAGGGTTGGCGCGCATCGGCCGAGAGGTGGGGCGTCCCCGACAGCTCGTCGGGACGGCGAAGGGCCAGGATGGCCCCACGAAGCAACTCAAGGAGGAGTCGCGCCATGCTCACCATCAATACGAATACGGCCTCGATCAACGCGCAGCGGAACCTGATGCAGACGCAGCTGCGTCTCAA
>CAIKNO010000294.1 GCA_903828805.1 uncultured Sandaracinus sp.
GGTCGCACGCGACGTTGAATCGACTCGCATCAGTCCTCCTGGTTCGTCTCGGGTTCGCGCCGGCGGGTCTGGACCCGGACGCTTCGGAGTTCGGTGCCGCGCGCACGGAACGATGCGCGCAGTTCGTCTTCGCCCTGCCGGAGCGCGATGGCTGCGCCAGCGTCGTCGGCAAGCACCTCGAGGTCGATGGCCCCGGCGTCGTGCCGCACTTCGACCGCGACCCGTCCGAGGCGAGCATCCTCGAAGCGAATCGTCGCGTGGTTCGAGCTGGGCAGCTCCACCCACCAGCGCATGCCCGGAGCGGCTTCATCGGCGCCCGGCTCCGCACCCGGTTGCGGCGGGTGTCCGCCCCCGTCGGGACGCGACTCGTAGGGCATCGGCACCGCAGGGGCCGTCGCGAATGGAACGGCTTCGGCGAAGCTCGACGAGCCGGCCATGCGGAATGCGGTGTCGCTCGATTCGGTCCGGCGCAGGGCATCGCGGTCCCGCGTGCCGCCGCCCGTGTCCCCCGAGCGCGCGCGTGCGCCTGGACGCCCCCCCGAGGCGAGCGCCTCCTCGACCTTCCCGGCCGCCCCGCTCGTCTCGTCCCCTCGCCCCGTCTTCGACGTCCGCGCGTCGCTCGACGGGGACTCGAGTTCGGTGCGCATGGCCCGGTCCGACCTCGCGGTGCTTCCGTCCTTCGACGACGGCGCCGCCGCGGGCTCGACCCCCGCGCCGTTCATCGGCGCAGCCCCCGCCGAGACGACGCCCGACCACGATGGATTGGCCGCACTCGCCGGGGATTCGCCGACGGCGGGAACAGCCTCCGGCGGCGGGGTCCCGAGGACGACCACCGACGGGTCGCCCACGTGGGCCGTTCCTTCGGTCCCGGCCCGCGCAGTCGGCGGCCCCTGCCCCGCGCCGCCCGCGCCCGCCCGCGATGGAACCTCGAGCGCTCTGCAGACGAACGCAGCGGCCACCTCGGCCGCTGCGGGCAAGGCAGGCACCACCCCGACATCCACGATGCCCAAGGCATTCTTCAGCGCGTCGGCACCCTGCGGCGCGTCGGTACCCTGCGGCGCGTCGGTACCCTGCGGCGCGTCGGTACCCTGCGGCGCGTCGGTACCCCGCGGCGCGACGGCCGCCCGCTGCGCTTCGGCCCACCGCATCGCCCACGCTTGGGATGCACCCTGGGGCCCCGTCGTGGCGCCCGTCGTCAACGCCTCGCCGGGCCCATGCAACGACCGGTCGGACCTCGCGGAGGTGGGCATCGAGCCCGCGCGCGCCGTCCAATCTGCCATCGGTGCCCTCCCCGCTGAACGCGCGCTCTCGTCCGCGACCTCACCCTCGTCCGCGACCGCGCCCGCGAACTCGCCCGTCACCACCGCGTTCGACGGCGGAGCCGACCCCGCGGGCGTGGCGAGCGCACCGAGCATCAGCGCCATGCTGTCTTCCACCCGCGACGGATCGCCCCCGGTCGGGACCGCACTGGACTCCGATGGGCTCGACGGCCGGGGCTGACCCCACCGGAGCGCGTCGGACATCGACCGCGCGAAGACGCCACCATCGGACTGCGGCCGGCGCGCCCGCGTCGTCGCGGCGTGCACCTTCTCCGAGCCCGTCTGCGAGATGGCCTTCAAGCCCGCCTCCTGTTCTGCAGCGAGCGTTCGTCGAGGTCTCGCTGCTCCCGTCGGTCGGCGTCCTTGCGCTCGGAGACCGCAACCTTCTCGCCGAACCGTTCGAGCGCCCGGAGGTCGAACTCCGAGCTCTGGAGCTCGCCGGCCCGCTCTTCGCGCAGCGACGCAGTGCGCGCCACCTCGGCCTGGGCGCTCAGCTCGCCGTCGCGGGCCTCCACGATCGCCATCGCCTTCATCTCGAGATCGTGCACGCCGACGAAACCATCGAGTTCCATGAGGCCCCGCTCGGCATCCAGCACCCGCGCGGCGGCTTCGAGCTCCGCACGGCGCGCGCCGTCGAGCACCGCTTCCGCCTGCGCGAGTTCACCCCGACGCACGTCGCGGACGACCTCGCGAACGTGGAGCAGCCGGCGGATTCGCTTCGAGTCCATCAGTCCCTCCAGATGGCGTCGAGCTCACGCACGACCGCGGCCTCGTCGACCGACTCGTCGGTTCCCTGACGGAGGTACGCCTCGAGGCGCGGCATCCGCGCCAAGGCGTCGTCGATCCCCTTCATGCTCCCTGCCTTGTATGCGCCGATTGCCACGAGATCTTCCGCCTCGGCATGGGTCGCTAGCAGTTCGCGTGCCTGACGCGCGCGGCCCATCCGATCGGGTCGAACGACCTGCGGCATGCAACGCGAAATGCTCGCCGACACATCGATCGCGGGAAACCGGCCCCGCTCTGCGAGGCGACGGGACAGCACGATGTGCCCGTCGAGGATGGCCCGGGCCGCGTCGGCGATCGGGTCGGAGAGGTCGTCTCCTTCGACGAGCACGGTGTAGAGGGCCGTGATCGAACCCGAGCCTTCCGCCGTCCCGGCACGCTCGAGCAGCTGAGGGAGCGCCGCGAAGACGCTCGGCGTGTAGCCCTTGGTGGTCGGAGGCTCACCGGCGGCGAGCCCCACCTCACGGAGCGCCATCGCGTACCGGGTCGCCGAGTCCATGACGAGCAAGACGTCGCGGCCTTCGTCCCGAAAATGCTCGGCGATCGCCGTCGCGTGCAGCGCGCCGCGGGCCCTCACGAGCGGCGACTCGCTGCTGGTCGCTGCGATCACGACCGAGCGGGCGAGGCCCTCGGGCCCCAGCGTTTCGCGGACGAATTCTTCCACTTCCCGACCGCGCTCCCCGATCAGGGCGATGACCGCCACGTCCAGGCGCGCGCGCCGGACGATCATGCCGATGAGGGTGCTCTTGCCCACGCCGCCGCCGGCGAAGATCCCGAGGCGCTGCCCCTTGGCGATCGTCAACAATCCGTCGATCGCACGAACCCCGGTGACGAGAGGGTCCCGGATCGGGCGCCGGTGCAGCGGGCTCGGCGGCGCACCACGCAGGGGACGTCGACCGGAGACCCGTGGCGGCGGGCCGCCGTCGATCGGCCGACCGAGCCCGTCCAGGACCCGCCCGAGCAGCGCGTCGCCCACCGGCACCTCGGCACCTTGTTCGGCGGGACGCACCCGCGCCCCCGACGCGAGCCCCTCCACCGGACCGAGCGGCATCAGGAGGGTCCGGTCGCCGCGGATGCCGACCACCTCGGCCTCCACCCGCCTGCCGCGGTCCGGGACGAGCTCGAAGCGATCGCCGATCCGCCCCGGACACCCTCGGGCCTCGAGGACGAGGCCGATGACATCCGTGAGCGTCCCCTCCGACGTCGGCCTCCCCGCGCGGCGCGCCAGTTCGGCCCACGCGGACGGCGGCTTCACGACGCGCCCTCGACATCCCCGACGTCGGCCCGCGCGGCGGCGAAGGCCTGACGCACGGCCTCGATTCGCTCGCGGATCCGACCATCCACGCGGCTTTCCCCCGCATCGACGATGCAACCGAGCCCCTCGAGCCCGGCGTCGAGCACGACCTCGACGCGCCGGCCCGCGACCTCGATCCGCGGACCGCCGAAGCACTCGACGATGGCGTCGTAACTCTCGCGTGATGCGCGCAGCCGCGCCGGCACGGAGAGGTCGATGGTCTCGAGGGCCGCACGGGCGAGCGCCCGATGCAGTTCGGGGCGCTCGCGCACCTCGTCCTCCAGGATGGCCTCGGCGATCTCGAGCGCCAGCTGAGCCACGATCGGCTCCTGCGCGGCGACGAACTCCGGGCGTGCAGCCGCGAGCGCCACGGCCGCCTCGGCGAACGCGGCCCGGGCCGCGACGAGCTCCGGATCCGGTCCAGGCGGCGGTGCGGGCGGTGCCACCGCGAACGCCCCCGAATCCTGCGGCTCCGACCCCTCGAACGGCTCCGCAAGCGCACCGGTGCCCTCCTCGTCGAAGGCCTCGGGCGCCTCGTCTTGGAGCGCCGTGCCGCGCTCGGTCGAGCCCGCACCGAACGGATGGGGCGCGTCGACCGACGACTCCTCGTGGACGTCGTCGACCGGCGGAAACAGCAGCGAGATCCCCTCGGAACGCGTGGACCACACCGGCGGCCGGACCGGCTCGTCGGGCAGCGCGAGCCACCGCGGACGGGTCGCCGGGGGCTCACGCCGCTCAGACATAGTCGCCGCCGCCCTCGCGGGCGATCGCGATGCGTCCGTCGCGCTCGAGGTCGAGCGCGATGTCCACGATCGCGCGCTGCGCGTCCTCCACTTCGCTGACCTTCACGGGGCCGAGGCCCCCGAGGTCCTCGCGCAGCATGTCGGCGGCGCGCGAGCTCAGGTTGCCGAAGACCTTCTCCCGGAGTTCCTCGCTCGCGGTCTTGAGCGCGAGCACCAGCTGCTCGGTCGGCACCTCCTTGAGGAGCTGCTGCATGCCGCGACCGTCGACCCGGAGCAGGTCCTCGAACGTGAAGAGCGCCTGCTTGAGTCGCTCGGCCGTCTCGGGGCTGGAGCGGCCGAGCTCGTCGATGACGAACTGCGTGTCCTCCTGGCGCATCCGCTTGAGGATCGCCGCCGCCGCCTGCTTGCCGGGGATGACCTGCCGGCGCTCGTCGCCCATGCGCGACAGATAACCCGAGAATTCTCGTTCGATCTCGGTGATGACGGCCTCGGGCACGCTCTCGAGCTGACTGACGCGATGCAGGATCTCCGCACGGCGCTCCGCGCGCATCTTGCCGAGGGCGTCTGCCGCCTTGGGCGGCTCGATCTGCGACAGCACGATGGCCGCGGTCTGCGGATGCTCGGCCTCGAGCAACGTGGCGAGGACGCCCGCGTCCATCTGCGCGAAGGCCGGCGCGTCGCCATCCTTGCGCTGCCGCTCCATCCAGATCTCGGCCGCCTTGCCCTCGCCGAGGGCGTTGCCGACGAGTCGACGCAGGTACGCGCCGCTGCCCTGCAAGCTCGTCGGCAGGCCGGCGCGCACGCGGGTCAGGAACTCTCGGTGGATCCGCGCGAGCATCACGGGCTCGACCTCTCGCAGGGACTCGGTGGCCCGGCGAAGCATGGCCACCTCCGGCTCGGCGAGGTGGCTGATCACGCGCGTGGCCACTTCCTCGTCGAGACTGACGAGCAGCAGCATCGCGCGCTCGGCGCCGGGGGGAAGCGCTGGAAGACGCGTGGAACCGGGGGCAGCGAGCGCGGTGCCCGGGCCGGCGGTCAGGGCCGAGGAAAGTCCGTTGGTCACGTCGAGGTCTCCTCGAGCAGCCACGCGCGAATCACGCGGGCAGCGATCTGGGGTTCAGCGCGCGCCACCTCCACGGAGAGCTTTCGCAGCTCCTCCGGATCGGTGGTGCCGTCATCGAGCGAGAGCGCGGCGACCGCCGCCAGCTCGCCGCTGCTCGCCTCGGCCTGCTCCTGCGCCTGGGCCACGAGGGCGGCCATGCCCGGGTCCGCTTCGCCGCCCGCCAGGAGCCCGGGCGGCACGGCGGCCGGGGCCCCCGCGCCCACCGTGCCGTCCGCGGTGGCATCCGCACGGCGACGGCGCAGCCAGAACACGAGCCCGGCGATGCCGAGCAACGCGATGACGGCCAGCAGCCCGATCACCAGAGGCGAGAACGCCGCCGCGAACCCTTCTTCCTCGTCGACCGAGGCGTCTTCGCTCTCGACGAAGGGCATGCACTCGACGGCGACGGAGTCGCCCCGGCTCTCGATGATGCCCGCTGCCGAGGTCACGATCGCGCGGATCCGGGTCATCTCCTCGTCGGTGCGAGGGACGAAGTGTCGGGCTTCCGCCTCTCCTTCCCACGTCCCATCCACGACGACGGCGACCGAGAGGCGCTGGATGCGACCGACCGGCTCCACCGCGCGGCGGACCACCTTGGTGATCTCGAAGTTCCGGATCTCCGTGCGCGAGCGATTGCCGTCCGTCGTGCCCGTGGTCGGCTCTGCGGGTGCGCCTCCGGGCAATGCCGAGACCGCGCCGGGCACCCCTTGCGTCGAGGGGTCGGCGGCGCCGCCGCCCTCCTCGATGATCTGGAACGAGCGGGTGGCCGTGCGATCCGGATCGTACGTCTCCTCGACCCGCTCTTCCCGCGCGAACGTCACGTCCGCAGAGATGTCGACCACCGAGCGCCCGACTCCGAGCGCCGCGTCGAGCAGCTGCTGCACCTCGCGCGCCCGCGACAGCTCGATCCGCTCGCGCAGTTCCTCGGCCGTGTTGCCCGCGCGGTCGTCTTCGCCGCCGCTGTGGGAAAGCGTCCGACCCGCACCATCCACGATCGTGACCTGCTCCGGGGTGAGATCCCGGACGCTGCCGGCCACGAGGTGCACGATGCCGCGCACCTGCTCCTCCGACAGCCGGAACCCCGGACGCAGCCGAAGCGCGACCGACGCGCTCGCTCCTCGCTCCTGCGTCGCGAAGAGCGTCCGCTGAGGCAGCACCAGATGCACCCGGGCCGACTCCACGCCCGAGAGGTGCCGGATCGTCCGCGACAGCTCGCCCTCGAGCGCACGACGGAACTGGACCTGCTCGGAGAATTCGCTCTCGCCGAAGCGCTGCCGATCGAAGAGCTCGAAGCCCACACCGCCGCCCGAAGGGAGCCCCTCGGCCGCGAGCGTCAGCCGGGACTCGTGCACCGCGGCCTCGGGCACGAGCAGCGTCGTTCCGTCCTCGCCGATGCGGTACTCGACGCGCATCTCGCGCAATCGCTCGACGATGCGCGCGGCATCCTCGGGCGCGAGGTTCGCGAAGAGGACCTCGTACCGTGTCGACGTTTGCTGCGCGTACCCCAGCACGCCCACCGCGACGAGCGCCGCGATCCCGGCGATCACGCCGATCCGTGAGCGCAACTCCATCTGCGCGAAGCGCGCACGGAGTTCGTTGAAGCGTGCCAGGAGCGGTTCCACGTCAGGCTCCCATTCTCATCACTTCGCGGTAGGCCTCCACCACGCGGTTCCGGACGCTCGTGACGAGACGGAACGCCACGTCGGCCTCCTGCATCGCGATCATCGTGCCGTGCACGTCGTGGTGCTCCCCGTTGACGAGCCCGTCGGCCGCGGCATCCGCGCGGACCTCGAGATCGTTGGTCGATTGAAGCGCGTCGCTGACGCGGTCGGCGAAGCTGGGTCCGCTCACCGGCGCAGCTCCGCCGAGCGTGCCAGCCCCCGACGCCGCGCCACCGAGCGCACCGGCCGCGCCCCCGGCCCCGGAAGGTCCGCCCACGCCGAGCCCGCCGAAGCCCGCCATCGTCTCGCGGTTCGCCGGCATCGTCAGCGGCAGGCCGCGGGGTCCGTAGATCGCCGTCACGTTCAGGCCCCGATCGAGATGGCCGAGCGGGCCATCGACTTGACGGTATCCATGACGCTGACGCCTGCCTCGTAGGCGCGCGAGGCGGTGATGAGATTCACCATCTCCTCGACCACGTCGACGTTCGGCAGGGTCACGTATCCTTCCGGATCGGCATCGGGGTGGGTCGGGTCGTAGACCCGCTGCCCCGGCGAGCCGTCCTGTCGGATCTCTGGCACCTCGACGAGGTACGCGTCCCGGGCGTGGGGATCCGCGGTGTGTTCGGTGAATCGCTGCGCGATCGGCACCGCACGGAAGACGGGGTCCATCCGCTGGTAGGGCGTGCCGTTCGCGGTCCGGGTGGTCCGGGCGTTCGCGAGGTTCGAGGCCAGGGCGTTCATGCGAACGCGCTGGGCACCGAGCCCCGAGGACGTGATCTCCATCGCGCTGAAGAAATCGAGCATCTGCGTCTCTCCCTTCGAAACGATCAGGCCGAGGAGCCGTCGCCGGCGGCGTAGCGCAGCCCGGCGAGCTGCTGCTGGACGATCCGGGCTGCGGTTTCGTAACCGAGATGATTGGCGCCGAGCTTGCTCAGCTCGTGCTCCAGGCTCACGGAGTTCTCGTCGTTGCCGGGGTTCACGACCCGCTCTTCGGCGACGGAGAGGGTGTCCTCCGCGGCGGTGCCGCCGAGCGCCATGTGGCCGGCCGCGGTGACCCGCATCGGCAGCGCCCCCGAGGCCCCCTCGCCGGACCGCTCGCGCACCAGCTCCATGGGCCGGAACCCGGGGGTGTCGACGTTGGCGACGTTCGACGAGAGCACGTTGTGGCGCTCGAGATGGTAGTCGAGTGCCCGGTGCCCCGCTTCGATG
Organism: uncultured Sandaracinus sp.; assembly: GCA_903828805.1. GTDB lineage: Bacteria > Myxococcota_A > Polyangia > Polyangiales > Sandaracinaceae > Sandaracinus. Next base: position 8,112 of record CAIKNO010000294.1, read on the forward strand.
CCTCGGAAGATGGTGCTCACGAGGAACCGCTCAAGCAACCATCGTGCCTTCGCGATTCTCCCTTGATCCCGACCGTTTTCCGGCGGCACCCGTCAGGCTTCCGGCGCGTCAGGGGGGCCTCGACGGGCTCCTGACGGCCCTCTGACGGCCAGCGGCTGCATCGGACGACCGGGCCCGGACTTGAGGCCCGACGGTGAATTTTTCACCGCGGGCGCGCCGGGCCGGGGCGGTCAGAAGGTCGGCGCGACGATGGCGCGGGCGGGCTTGCCGAAGAGATAGCCCTGGAACACGTCGCACCCGAGGCCGAGCAGCGTGTCGCGCTCGGCGACCGTCTCGACGCCCTCGGTCACCACCATCATCCCCAGCTCGCTGCAGACGTTGGCGAACGAGCGGATGAGGTGCTGCTTGGTGTGGTTGGAGTCGACGCCCCGCACGAGCGACATGTCGAGCTTGACGACCTCCGGCTCCAAGTGCGTGACGCTGGTCAGCCCGGCGTAGCCGGCGCCGAGATCGTCGATCGCGAGCCGAAATCCCAGCGCCCGCAGGGCGGCGACGTTCTGCGTGACGTTCTCGACGGTCTCGAGGGACGCGCGCTCGGTGATCTCGAGGACCACCCGCGCGGCGAACGGCGCGAGGGGGGAGCGGGGATCGCTCAGCTCCTCGTCGTGCAGATCGATGGCGTGCAGGTTGATGAACGCCAGCACTTCGGGAGGCAACGACGGGATCGCGTCGGCGACCCGCGCACGAACGATCCGACCGACGTCGCTCAGGCGACCGAGGCGCTCGGCGGCCTCGATCAGATCGACGGGCCTCGCGAGCGAAGGCTCGTCCGTGCGCACGAGGGCCTCGTATCCGACCGCGCGCCGCTGCCCCCATCCGACGATCGGCTGGAACGCCACCCACAGGCCCTCGAGGGCCGCCTCGAAGCGAAGCTCGAGCTCCGTGAGAACCCTCCGGGGAGGGGCGATCGACTCGGCCACGCCCCGCTGCAACCGCGCGAGATGAGAGAGACGCGCCGCGCGACCGACCGCATCGCGGAGCGCTGCGAAGTCGACGGGTTTCGTGAGGTACCGGAACGCTCCGAAGTTCACGGAGTCCTGCGCTGAATCCACGGACGGATAGCCCGTGACCACGACGAACGCGACGTCCGCATCGCGCTTCCGGACGGTCTTCAGCAGGTCGATTCCGCTCCCGTCGGGGAGGTCGACATCACTCACGATCGCCGAGAATTTCAGCCCTTCCAGCGCGGAGATCGCCTCGCTGATCGACCCGACGCAGACGACCTCGTGCTCGTCCTGCAGGATGCGCTCGAAGGCCCGGCGAACCAGGGGCTCGTCCTCCACGATCAGGATCCGACTCTGAGCCACTGAGCCTCCGTTCGACAGGCGCGTCCTGCCATCGCTCGATGCCGAACGGACGGAGCGTCGCACAACTTGAGATTCTAAATCGAGGAGATTTGTGCGACCTTACTGTCGCCATGTCGAACTCCAGCCGTGACCTGCCGCCCCCACGCGGATCGGATCCCGGACGCGCCACTCCGGCCGATGAACGCCGCGCGCTCGCTCGGACTTCCGCTGCACTCGCGCACTGTCTCCGCCACATGCGCATGACCGCGGTGACCGAGTCGGACCCGTTCGCAGGCCGGAGCGTGCGGGAGATCGAGGACCGCCTCGGTCGGACCACGCTCGCCGACGAGTACATCGAGCTGGCCGATCGCATCCTCGCGTTGCGTCCGCTCCCGGCCGGGGCGGGCCGGGTGGCGCCCGACCTCTTCCAGGGCCTCGGAGATGCGCTGCAGCAGATCGCGAACGCGCTCGAACTCGACGGCCTCGCCCGGCAGTCGAAGGCGTCGCTGGATCAGGCGATGGTGGACGGAGATCCCGCCGCCATCGTCCAGGTCATCAAGCAGATCGCCACGGCCGTCGGCGCGAACCGCCGGGCCTCGGCCGTCCTCGACGGCTGCCTGCGTCAGGTCGAGGACGACGTCCAGCAGTTGAGCCAGCAAGAAGCGGGTCAGCGCGGTCGACTCGACCAGACCTCGAAGCGGATCGAGGAGACCCGCTCGCTCGCGGAGCTCGAAGCGCAGCGTCGGTCCTTGCTGACCGAGGTCGAATCGCTGCGTGACCTCTCGGAGCAGAGGGCCGCCGCCCTCGAGCGCATCCAGAATCGGTCGAAGGCCGCCCAGCAACGGGCCGAGCTGCTGCTCGAGCAGCTCAGCACCGCGACGACGAGCGCCCACACCGACCCGCTGACCGGGCTCGGGAACCGGCGCGCCATGGGCGAGACCGCAGCGCGGCTCGCGAAATCGCCCGACGAGACGGCGGTCATCACGCTCGACATCGACCACTTCAAGCAGGTCAACGACCAGTACGGCCACGCCGCCGGCGATCGTGCGCTCGTCTGCGTCGCGGAGGTCCTCCGGGCCGCGTTGCGCTCCGAGGATGGTGCGTTTCGCGTCGGCGGCGAAGAATTCGTCGTGCTGATCGCGCGCTGCAACGAGGTCGATGCGGGCAAGGCCGCCGAGCGGATCCGCGCGCGGATGGAGTCGCGCGCCATCGACCTGGGGCCCAAGGTCGTGTCGGTCACGGTCTCGCTCGGGGTCGCCATCTGGCGCGGGGGCATCACCATCGACGATGCGCTCGAGACGGCCGATCGCGCGCTCTACGCGGCGAAGCACTCCGGGCGAAACCGCGTCTGCATCGGGCGCTGAGCGGGCGCCCGGAGCGCGGGCACGAACGTCGGGCCCCGGTCGGCGGCGTCGGCCCGTGGTAGGCTGCGCACCACGATGCCCGATGCGCGCCAGCTCACCTGCCCCGGTTGCGGGGCGACGGTCCACCCTGGCTCCCGGCTGTGCGGGCACTGTCAGGCCGAGCTCGCGACGGTGCGGTGCGCACAGTGCTTTTCTCTCGAGATGGCGGGCAGCAAGCACTGCGCACAGTGCGCCGGGCTGCTCGGGCTCGAGGGCATCGAGGGGGCCCTCGGCGTCGCGTGCCCCCGCTGCGCCGACGTCGACCTCATCGGCGTCCAGGTGGGCGATCTGAGCGTCGGCGAGTGCCTTTGCTGCACCGGTCTCTTCGTCGATCATCGGACGTTCGAGCAGATCACCCGTCGTGCGGAAGCCCGGGCGGGCCTGCGCCTGCGCCCGTTGTCGACAGGTCCGACGGCGCCTGAACGGACGGCGTACTTGCGCTGCCCCCGCTGCGCCGTGCACATGAACCGGCTCAACTTCGGAGAGCGCTCGGGCATCATCATCGACGTGTGCAGGGAGCACGGCGTCTGGTTCGACCGGGACGAGCTCGCGCGCGCGGTGGAGTTCGTCGATGGCGGCGGGCTCGACCGGCTACGGGATCGCGACCGCGTCGCGGCGACGCTGAGGCGGCGCGTGGACCTGGCGCGCACGATCGATCCGAGCACCCTCCCGTCCTACGACATGGTCGGCAGCTTCCTGGCGTCGATGCTGCGCTCCTCTCGTTGACCGTGCGCCCGCGCCCGGTGGTCGCCTGGACCGCCAGGCCAGCTATGCTGCCGGCATGCATCCCTCGTTCGCGCGCGCCTGGGCCCAGCGAAAGAAAGCGGCCCCCCTGGTGATGGGCGCGGCGGTGCTGGTCATCGGGAGGCAGTGGCAGGACCACGCGCCCACGCAGCTCGCCGTCGAGCTCGATCTCGGACCCGCGCATTCCGAGGCCACGCGGCTGGAGGTGTCGTACCTCGCGGAGGGCGAGCTCGTCCGACACGTCTCGCTGCGCTACCCGGAGGGCGCCCCGGCCTCCGTGCGTCAGCGCGTCGAGCTCGCCCAGGGTCGATATCGCGTGCTCGTGGAGGGGGAGCTCCGCGACGGCGGAACGTGGGCGCGCGAGCGTCGTCTCGAGGCCCCGGCCGCGGGCACGATCCGGCTGTCGTGCGGGCCCGAACCGCGGATCACCGCCGGCACGGATCGTTGACACCGATGCGGATCGCGTCCGACACTCCCCGCTTGGATCCTCGATGAGCACCCCCGGAGCGAAGCCCATCCGGTCTGCAGAATCGCTCCGGAGCGACGAGGCGCGCGCGTATACGCTGCAGGCGGTCCCGCCTCAGCGGTTCGGCAAGTACACGCTCATCGGGAAGCTGGGGCAGGGCGGCATGGCCGAGGTGCTGCTCGGAGTGGCCTCCGGCAAGGCCGGATTCCGCAAGCTCTTCGTGCTGAAGCGGCTGCACGCTCAGCTCGAGGGCGATCCGGGGTTCGTCGACATGTTCCTCGACGAGGCGCGTCTCGCCGCCCAGCTCGACCACCCCCACTGCGTGCACACCGTCGAGGTCGGGGAGGTCGACGACATCCACTTCCTCGCCATGGAGCACCTCGAGGGCCAGGGGCTCGAACGGCTGCTCCGATCCAGCGTGGCGCATGGTGAACCGCTGCCGGTGGCGCTCGTCGTGCGGATCATCGCCGACGCGCTCGACGGGCTGTCGTACGCCCACGAGCTCGAGGGATTCGACGGCCGACCGCTCGGGGTCGTGCACCGCGACATCTCCCCGCAGAACCTCTTCATCACGTACGCCGGGGTCGTGAAGCTTCTCGACTTCGGCATCGCGAAGGCCGAGACCAACGTCGTCGAGACCCGAACCGGGGTCATCAAGGGCAAGTACGCGTACATGGCGCCCGAGCAAGCGCTCGGCGCGACCATCGACGCGCGGGCCGACGTGTGGAGCATGGGGATCGTGCTGTGGGAGTGCTTGACCTCGCGGCGCCTGTTCAAGAGCACCAACGAGCTCGCCACCCTGCACGAGACGCTGCACGCCGAGGTTCATCCGCCGAGCCTCCTGCGCGACGAAGTGCCCGGCGCGCTCGACGCGATCGTGATGCAAGCGCTCGTGCGGGAGCCGAACGACCGGTTCCAGAGCGCCGCCGAATTCAAGGATGCCCTCGAGGGCTGGCTCTCGACGGTGCCGAATCCTCCCGCCCGCAGGCACATCGCCGCCCTGATGAAGGAGCGGTTCGAGGACGTGCAGCGGGTGCAGCGCGAGAAGCTCGTGGCATGCCTCGCCTCGCTGGACGTGGGACCGTCGGCACTGCACCGGCTGGTCGGCGAGGCGGCCTTCGGCACGGGGCTCCGGAGTGGAGAACTCGGCTTGGGTCCGGACGCTCGGGCCGATGGCGACGGCAGAGCCGACCCTCGATCCGTGACCCCGACGCCGACCCCTTCGGCCGTCTCGTACGTGGCTTCTCTGCACACCACGGATCGCGACCGAGACGCCCCCGAGGCCACACGCGCCGGCCGCCCCTCTCAGCTCCGGAGCGAGCCGGCCCCGGCCCCGGCCCCGGCGGCGTCGGAGCGGCGGTGGAAATGGCTCGCGCTGGCCCTGGCGGCGCTGTGCCTGGTCACGCTCGGAGTGACGATCTCGCAGGGCCGCGACGCCGCATCGAGGATGCCCACGGCGCCCCCGTCGGCGCCTGCCGCCGCGGCGCCGGTACCCCCGCCCGCCACCGTGGATGCGCCGCTCGACGGCCCGCTCGATGCGCCCGTGGTCGCCGTCGTCGAGAACCCCGACAGCCCCCCGGTGCCTTCCCCCGCCGAAGCGCCCGAGCCCTCGGCGCCGAGGCCACCCTCCCCGGTGTCCCGCGCTCAGCCTGGCGGGTCGAGCGACGGTCACGAGCCTCCGCGGGGCCGCGATCGGACCGCGGGCGAGGACGGATATCTGTCGCTGGTGACCTCGCCGTGGACGACGGTGTCGCTCGGAGGACGCAACCTCGGCGAGACGCCGCTGGTGCGGGTGCGGTTGCCAGCCGGGCGCCACACGCTCCACCTGGCGAACCCCGAGGCGGGCATCGCGGAGAGCTACAGCGTCGAGATCACGCCGGGCGAGACGACGACGCGGAGGCTCGGCCTGCGATGATTTCACGGGGCGCGTGAGCGTGGCTCCCACCTCGGGCGTCTGTCCTGTACTCTTCGAGCAGCCCTCGTGACCTCGACGACCCGCGCCTTCCTTCTCGCCCTCCCTTGTCTCGCCGCCTGCTCCCCCGAGCCGGTCCGCGTCGAGGTGAACTTTCCGAACGCGGCGGCGTTCGTGAACAGCGAGCAGGGTCGCCTCCGCATCTTTCCGCTGGACCGGGACCAACTCGGACTGTGTCCGGCACTGCTCGAGGGACTGCCGGCCACGAACTTCCCCGTGCCGTTCCTCTACGACTCCGACCTGCGAAACCGATGCGAGTTTCGAGCGGGCATCCACGTCCCCGAGTTCGGTGGCGGGCCCCACGCCTACGTCCTCGAGATGCGCAGCAGCACCAACGACGTGATCCTCACCGGATGCACGGTCGGCGAGGTCTATTCCGGCGCCGGCGAGATCCGCGTCGAGCTCCACCCGACCGCGGGGTACGCGCCGCTGCTCACGATGCCTGTGCCGGGGACGCCCGAATCGGTGTGCGGGGGGGCGACGCCATGACGCGAAGGCTGCTCGGTGCGCTCGGCCTGGTCCTCGCGGCATGCCTCGTGATGCCGGCCGGCGTGGCCGACGCCCAGCGACGGCGACGGCGAGAACCGGCCGCCCCGGCGCGGCCGGCCGATCCGATGCAGGCGGCCGAACAGGCCTTCGCGGCGGTCGATTTCGACCACACGCTCGAGTACGCCGCCGAGGCGCTCCAGGCAGGTCAGCACCCGCGCGAACGCGTGGTGCGAATCTACCGGCTGCTCGGGATGAGCGCCGGCGCGCTCGGCGACGCGGAAGGCGCCCGCGACTTCTTCCTGCGGATGCTCGCCATCGACAGTTCCGCGGAGCTCGACGACTCGGTCTCCCCCCGCCAGCGTGCCCCCTACCTCGAGGCACGCGGCCTCGTGGCCGCGCGGAGCGAGTCGATGGCGATCGCCGTCGAGCTCGTCCGCGCGCAGGCCAGCCTGCGCATCGAGATCACCGATCCGTTCCAGCTCGTGCGCACGCTGCGGGTCCACGGACGCGCGTTCGGGGCGCCCGCGTTCGAGACCGTCGAGACCCCTGCGCAGGGCACGGCGATGGCGCTGGTCGAGGCGGCCGGCACCGCCGATCGCGTGGAGTACTGGGTCGAGATGCTCGACCCGTTCGGAAACCAGCTCGCGTCGTTCGGTTCGGAATTCGACCCGCGCGTGGTCGGACGTGCCCCGGTCGCGGAGCTGCGGACCGGAAGCCCCGACGGACGCGACTCGATGCTGAGGGACGAGCGGCCGCGGAGCCTCACGGAGGAGCCACTCTTCTGGGTCGCTCTGGTCGGCGGCGCCGCGCTCGTCGGCGCGGGCGTCGGCGTGGGCTTCGCGGTGGAGAGCGCGAGCCACATTCCGGTCCAGACCTCGGTGAGCTTCGGGCTGCCTTGACCGAGAGGCGGCCGCAGCGTCGTCGCGGAGGCGGCACCGATGGGTGAACCGCGCGGACAGGCCCCGGCATCCGAAGACGCGGGCGAGCGCGTGTTGCGCGTGGCCGAACTCAACCGGATCGCACGGCTCTCGCTCGAGGAGCGCTTCCCCGACGTCTGGGTCGAAGGCGAGCTGACCGATGTGTCGCGCCCCGGCAGCGGCCACGTGTATTTCACGCTCGCGGACGCGGAGGTCCCCTCTCAGATCCGCGGCGTCATGTTCCGCAGCGATGCGCAGCGGGCGAAGGCGAGCTTGACGAACGGCTCGCGCGTTCGCTTGAGGGCATCCCTCACGATCTACGAAGGACGAGGGCAATACCAGCTCATCGCGCGGGTCGCGCTTCCCGCCGGCGAGGGTGATCGCGCCGCCGAGGTCGCCCGGATGCGCGCGAAGCTCGCGGCCGAGGGCCTGATGGACCCGGCCCGCAAGCGAACATTGCCCCGCTTCCCCAGGAAGATCGGGCTGGTCACGAGCCGCGATGGGGCAGCACTGCACGACATCGTGCGCGTCGCCTCCGCGCGCATGGGGGTCGAATTCGTCCTCGCGCACTGTCAAGTCCAGGGAGCAGAGGCCCCGCGCTCCATCGTGGCGGCCCTGCGCGGGATCCAGCGGGTGCCGGGCCTCGACCTCGTCATCATCGCGCGCGGCGGCGGTGCCGCCGAGGACCTCTCCGCGTACGACGACGAGCGCGTCGCGCGCGAGGTCGCGTCCTGCCGCGTGCCCACCGTGAGCGGCGTGGGCCACGAGGTGGACGTGTCCACCGTCGATCTCGTCGCCGACGTGCGCGCGGCCACTCCCTCCAACGCCGCGGAGATCGCGGTGCCCGACGCGCGCTCGGTCCGTGCCGAGGTCGACGGGCTCGAGCGCGCCCTGGCCCGCAGTTTCGACCAGCGGGTGCAGCGGGAGCGCCTTCGTCTCGAACGCCTGGGTGGACGTGTGGGCGACCCGCGTCGTCAGCTCGCCGCACCGCGACAGCGGCTCGCCCATGCCCTCGCGGCGCTCGAGCGGAGCGCAGGCAAGCGATTGGCCGAGCCGAGACGGGCGCTCGAGGCGCTGCGTGCGCGCCTCGCGGTCCACGAGCCGGGCGTTCGTCTCGCGCTCGACCGGGAGCGGATCGACACGCTTCACGCCCGGCTCCTGCGCATCTCGGGGGACCCCACGACCGCGGGCCGACAGGCCCTCGAGAACGCACGGGCCCGACTTCAAGCGGCCGGAAGGTCCGCGACCCGGCCCCCTCGTCACGCCCTCGCGCGCATGGCGGGCACCCTCGAGGCGCTGTCTCCGCTGGGAATCCTCGCGCGCGGCTACGCGATCGCGATGGTCGACGGGCGGGCCCTGATCTCCGCGTCGGACGTGAAGCCCGGCACGGAGGTGGCGCTCCGTCTGCACCGCGGCACCCTCGAGGCGATCGTTCAGCGCGTCACGCCGCCGAGAGAGGACCCCGGCCCGTGACCGCGCTGCTCGGAGTGCTCGGCCACCCCGTGGCCCACTCGCTCTCACCCGCCATGCACAGCGCGGCGTTCGACGCGCTCGGGCTCGACGCCGCCTACGTGGCCATCGACGTGCCCGTGGGCCGCCTCGCCCGCACCCTCGCGGAGCTGCGTCGGCTCGACGCGCGTGGCTTGAACGTGACGATGCCGCTCAAGGAAGCGATCGTGCCGCTGCTCGTGGCCATCGACGACGAGGCGAGCGCCATCGGTGCCGTGAACACCCTCTTGCCCGATCCCCAAGGATGGCGCGGCACCAACACCGATGCCGAAGGACTGCTGCGTTCTCTCGAGGAATCGGGTGTCGGCGTCGAGGGCGCGTCGGTGGTGGTGCTCGGCGCAGGCGGTGCGGCGCGCGCGGCGGTGCACGGACTCACCCGGGCCGGCGCCGCCGAGATGACCGTCGTCGCACGGAGAGTGGCCCAGGCCGACGTGCTCCTTCAGCACCTGGGCCCCGCGCGTCGGCGCGCGGTCGACCTCGCGGACGAGTCCTCGCTCGTGCGCGCGTTCGAGCGGGCCGACCTCGTCGTTCAAGCGACCGGCGCGTCCCTGCAGGCCGACGCCGCGCGCGACCTCGTCGAGCGACTGCCGCTCGCGTGCATGCCTGCCACCGCGGCGATCATCGATCTCGTGTACCGACCGCGGTGCACCGCCTTGCTCGAGCAGGCCTCCGCGCGAGGACTCCGGACCGTGGATGGGATCGGAATGCTCGTGCACCAGGGTGCGCACGCCTTCGAGCAGTGGCTCGGACGTCGCCCGCCCACCGCGGCGATGCGCGCGGCCGTCGAACGAGCGCTCGGCTGAGCCGCGCTCCGCGCTCACTCGATCGCGCGCAGATCGGCGCGGTCTGCGTCGCGCGAGAACACCGGCGGCGAACCGAGCGGCGCGTCGATCTCGATGAGGCCGGGGCCCTCGAAGCGTGCACCCGTCCAGACGTGGAACCACGTCCCCGGAGGCAGGACGACCGGGCGCTGCGTGGCCCCCGGCTCCACCACCGGAGCGACGAGCAGCGCATCGCCGAGCAGGAATTCATCGGACACGCCCCGCACGAGCGGCTCTTGCGGATGCACGAGCGAGAGCGCGCGCACCATCGGGGCCGATGTCCTCGCGGCCTCGTCCGCCAGGCGTTCGAGCTCGGGTGCGAGGGCCTCGTGGATCCGAGCGAAGCGCCGCACGTGCGCGATCGTGGCGGCATCGCTGTCCCAGTTCCAGTTCGCGGTCCGCGCCAGCCCCTCGTGGGTGCGCATGATGGGCGTGAACGCGCCCAGCTCGACCCATCGCGCGAAGAGCTCGAACGTGCTCGGTCCGCCACTGAAGCCCGCGATGTCGTGCGTCACGAAAGGAATCCCTGCGAGGCCGAGCGACAGCATGCACGGCACCACGGTCGGAAGACCGTCCGTCGGGGAGAAGTCCGCTTCCTGGTCGCCGCACCAGACCACCTGCGCCTCGGCGTGCGCCCGCGTCCATCCGGAGCGCGTGAACACCACCCCATCCCCGTCCGGACGGAGTCGCTCCATCACCTCGCGCGAGGCGCGATGCCACGCCGCGGGATACAGGTTGTGCGTATCCCGCGCGTCGGAGCCGTCGGCGAGCGAAGCCCCGGTGGGCAGCCATTCGCCGAAGTCGGCCATCCATCCGTCGATCCCGTGCTCGGTCACCATGGCCTCGAGGCGCGCCTCGACGTAGTCGTACGTCGAAGGTCGCGTGAAGTCGGGCATCGACGCGCTCGTGCTCACCGACGGGAAGACCAGCGGCATGCCCGTCGACGGCTCTCGGATGAGCAGGTCCGTCGCGGCCATCTCGTCGAAGTGATCGAGCCCGGGCACGACGAAGGGGTTGGCGTAGGCGAGGAAGTGGACGCCGCGCGCGTGGAGCGCGTCGGTCATTCCGCGCAGATCGGGATAGAGGGACGTGTCGGCCACCCACCGATACACGACCCCGAATCGATCCGGCGCGAGCTCCCTTCGACCGGACCAATCCTGTGCCCACAGCGCGCCGAACGGGATGCCCGCCGCATCGAGGGCATCGGCCTCGGCGAGCACCGCATCCTGGCCCCCCTGGATGCCGATCCACGGCCGCGCGAGCGCCCAGGCCGGAGGACGGCGGGGGCGCCCCACCTCGTCGCCGAGTTGACGCACGACCTCGAACGGGGTGGGTCCGTGGAAGACCCATGCCTCGAGCGGTGCGCCGTCCTCGACCTCGATCCACGCCACCCCGGGATCGGTGTCGCACAGGTCGACCAGGGTCCGCGCCGGTGTGTCGATGAGCACGCCGGCGCCCCGCAGATCGATCCACCACGGCATGGGGAAATACGTCGTGTGGGCGTCGCCGACGAACGCGAGAGGACCGCCGGTTCGACCGATGCCCTGCTCCTCCGTGTAGAGCGCGAACGACTCCCCTCGATGCTCGAGGCCGTCGTACTGCTCTCCGAACCCGAGGAAGGTCGCCGCGTCGTCGCACGCGAAAGGCAGCGCGATGGAGTCCGCCTCGGCACCCGTCAGCTCGACCCGCAGGCGCGTGGACTCGCCCGCGCGTCCCACCGACAGCGTGAGCGTGGCGCGCGACGCTTCGCCCTCGAAGCGAACCACCACACCATCGACCGTGCGCTCGCTTCCGACGAATCGACCGAGGGTCTGCGTGACGACGTTCGAACGCCGGAACGTGAACCGGCCGACCGACTCGCGGACCGTCTCGTCGAACGAGCGCCACGTCGGGAACGCCCCGGAAGCGGTCGCGGCCAGACGCCGTCCGTCCGCGTCGACGAGGGTGAGCGCACCCCGGGCGTCGACCTCCACGCGCGTCCCATCGTCGAGCGTGTAGCTCGCCGGAGGCGGCTCGACGGTGGCGCTGCAGGCCCACGCCACCATCGCGAACGTCGAGACGGCGATGCAGAGGCGCCACGCAAGGAATGTCGGAGCCCGGAGAGTCCTCATGACGGCATCGTACCCGAGCCCCGGGCTGGTGCATGATCCGCGGGCCTCATGAAAGCCCCGCAAGATCACACCCGCGCCTTCGAAGCCGTCGCGCCGTCGTTCTCGATGGGTCCGATCGCGGTGGCCCGCACTCCCTACAAGGAGCGGTACGGAACACCGCACCAGGCCACGACCACGCGCGGTACGCGCGAGGGCGTCGCCCTCGAAGGGACGATCGAGCTGAACCCGACGATCCCGATCGAGGCGCTTCGAGGCCTCGAGGGCTTCGAGCGATTGTGGGTCATCTACGTCTTCCACATGAACGAGGGATGGAGCGCGATGGTCCGGCCCCCACGCGGTCCGCGCATCAAACGGGGCGTCTTCGCGACCCGCTCACCGCACCGACCCTGCCCGATCGGGCTGTCGGCCGTGGAGCTCGTGCGCGTGGAAGGCCGCTCGGTGCACGTGCGCGGCCTCGACCTGCTCGATGGCACCCCGGTGCTCGACCTGAAACCCTACATCCCCTACGCCGATGCGTTTCCCCGATCACGGGCCGGGTGGGTCGATGAGGTCGATGCCCTCGAGCGTGAAGCCGCTGCCCACGCCGGTCCCGCCGCGGTCGGGGGCTCGGCGGCACCGTCACGCACCGAGCCCCACGAGGCCGAGGCGCGCGCGCGCGCTCAGGAGCCGGACGACGGCTCGCCCTTCGAGAGGGGCACGCCGTAGATCTCGAGACGGTGGTCGACGATGCGGTAGCCGAGTTCGGCGGCGACCTTGCGTTGCAAGGCCTCGATCTCCGGGCTCGTGAACTCGATGACCCGCCCGCTCTGCACGTCGATGAGGTGATCGTGGTGCTCGTCGGGCATCTCCTCGTAGCGCGCGCGACCGTCGCCGAAGTCGTGTCGCTCGAGGATGTTCGCCTCCTCGAAGAGGCGCAGCGTGCGGTACACGGTCGCCAGCCCGATGCGCTTGTCGACCGCGCTCGCGCGCTGGTAGACGGTCTCGACGTCGGGGTGGTCGATCGAGTCCTCGAGCACCCGGGCGATCACGCGTCGCTGCTCCGTCATCCGGAGCCCCTTGTCGAGGCATCGTTTCTCGATCCGCGAGGTCGTCGTCATCCAGGGGGCTCCTCGAGAGCGCGCACGGTACCACGCGCACCGGGGACGACCTACCCTCGACCCGAGCGACCCCTCGGGTCACGCTGCGGCCCCCATGGGCACGTCGCTCTCGCTTCGTGGACGCACCTCGCACGGCGATCCCCTTCCAGTCATCGAGGCGGTCCTCGGCGACGCCGCCGGCGTCCTCGTGCCGCGCATCGAACACCTGGTGAGCGACGCGGGCCAACCGCTCCTCGTCGTCCATCTCCATCCGGCCGCCGAGCCGGTGCGCGTGACCGAACTCGGAGCGGGCCGCCTCGAATTCGAAGCGCTCACCGGGACGGCAGGGCCGGGATACCACGCCTTCGTCGCCGAACGGTTGCACGCGCTCGCGGCGCAGCTCCCGCTCGTGTGGGAGCACGTCGAGGACGAGTCCGGGCACTTCGAATCGGGCGACCTGGTCGCCCTCGAGAACGCGACGCTGCGCTGGCTCTCGGCGACCGCGATGGAGGTCCTCTCGCTTCACGCGCGCGGCTACCGCGGCCTTCAGCTCTCGCTCCCGGAGGGCACGGTGTTCGAGCACGACGGGGTCGTGGCCACGCCGATGGGGCCTCGCGACAAGGCGTGGCTCGAGGCCGTCGCCCGCACACCGCGGTCGGGGATCGACGTGTTCCCGTGGTGGACGCCGGGCCTCGGGGCCTCCACGCTCCGCGGACTTTCGCTCTCGACCCTCTGGCTCGACCTCCGGTGGCGCAAGCCACTGATCGAAGCCGAGCGAGCGCTGCTCGCGACGGTGCTCGGATGGCTGGAGCGCGGGCACGACCTCGACCCGCAGCTGGCATGGCCGTGGCGAGAGTGGTCCGAACTCTTCGAGATCCTCGGCGAGGAGTCGCTCCGTGCGACCCGCGCTCATCTCCGCGCGACCGCAGGCGGACTCGCCATGCCGATCGGATTTCGTCGCCGGCCCGTGCGGGTCACGCTCTCGGGCGGCTGGTCGCTTCGGGTGCCCGGCGAGCTCGCGGAGCGCTGGGAAGATCCGAGCACCTGGGTCGGATGGGACGGCGGACGCTCGATCTGGTTCAGCTCCCTGGAGGTGGCGTCGAGCCACTCGTCGGAGGACACCCTCGAGGCCCTCCCGCCGCTCGAGGGACAGGGCGAGTTGATGGGTCTCGAGCGAGACGACGTGCGGGCGATCGCCCGCTTCGACGCCGGCGAAGAGGACGGACGAATCCTCGTGACGCTGCGCGCCCACGCCGCGATGGGCGCCCACGCGGCCGTCGGCACCTTCGTGCTCGAACACGAGAAAGACCGGGATTGGGCCCTCGAGACGTGGGCGTCGGCCGCGCACCTCGACGAGCCGCGCCGTGCCCGCGACTGATCAGCCCCGCAGGTCCTCGCCCCGCAGCTGCCGCAGGTAGCTGTCGTAACGGTCGCTCCGAACGAGGCCCGAGTCGGCGGCCTCCCGCACCGCGCACTCGGGCTCCGTGTCGTGCAGACAATCGCCGAACGCGCAGCCCTCGACGAAGGGTCGGAGATCGCGAAAGCAACGGGCGAGATCGCGGGCCGGGATCGCAAAGCCCGCGAGTTCTCTGATCCCGGGCGTGTCCGCCACGAAGCCGCCGCCTTCGAGCGCATGCAGCTCCGCGACGCGGGTGGTGTGCATGCCCTTGCGGAGCGCGTCGCTGACGTCTCCGACCTGCAACTGGAGGCCGGGCTGCACCGCGTTGAGCAGGCTGCTCTTGCCGACCCCGCTCGGGCCCGTGAGCGCGCTGACGCCACCTTCGAGCATCGATCGCAGCGCATCGATGCCTTCACCCGTGCGGGCGCTCGTGAACAGGACGGCGTGGCCGACCTCCTCGAAACGCGCGAAGCGATCGCGGGCATCGTGCGCGGATTCGTCGTCGATCTTCGTCGCGACGACCACGGGCTCGATGCGGTTGTGCTCCGCCACGACGAGAAAGCGGTCGACGAGGCGCGGGTTCATCGGCGGGGATCCCGCGGAGAACACCAGCAGCACACGGTCGAGATTCGCCACGAGCACGTCCTCGATCGCGCGGCCGCGCGACGTGGGGTGCAAGCGCGAGAACACGCTTCGACGTTCGAGCACCGCGGCGACCACGCCCGACCCATCGTCTCCGCGCTCGATCTCGACCTCGTCGCCGACGACCGCGAGGTCCGTGTCTCGGCGCTCCTTCTTCAGCCGACCGCGCATCCGACACTCGAGGTCGCCGTGGGCCGTTCGGACGCGGAAGAACCCTGCCGTCGATCTCAGGACGATGCCACGCTCTCGCTCGGGTGCGCTGCCCACGGGGCCCTTCTAGCGCTGCGAGGACCCCGCCGCACGGGACCGACGGTCTTCTTCCCGCGTGCCCGACCCGACGAGCGCCAGGGCGGCCGCTTCGATCGTCGGCTCGTCGAGCAGGACCGTGAGCGCCGCATCGCCGAGCGGGATGAACGAGTCGTGGCTCGCCACGCGGGCCATCCTCCCCGCGAACCCTGCGTCGATGAGCGACGCCAGCACGCCCTCGCTGACCCCTCCGGTGCGGCGTGTCTCGTCGACGACGAGCACGTGCCCGGTCGCCGAGGCCTCTCGCAGGAGATCATCGATCGGCATCGGCGCGAGCCATCGAAGGTCGAGCACCCGGCAAGCGACGCCGTGCGCCTCCTCGAGCCGACGCGCCGCGCGCAGCGACATCGCCAATCCGTTGCCCCAGCTGACGAGGGTCAAGTCCCGTCCCTCCCCATACGTGCGGCCGCGGCCGATCGGCACGTGCGTGTCGGCCCACGCGTCGGGGGCCGTGTACGGAGCGAGCCATGCGGCGTCCCCTTCACGGTGAAGGTCCCGGGTGTGGTAGAGCGCGATCGGCTCGAGGAACACGCAGACGCTGCCATCGGACTTCGCCGCAGCCACCGCCGTCCGGAGCATCGCGGCCGCATCGTCTGGTCGCGCGGGCGAGGCGATGATCAGGCCCGGAATGTCACGGAGGACCGCGATCGCGTCGTCGTTGTGGAAATGACCGCCGAACCCCTTCTGGTAGCCATAGCCCGCCATGCGCACCACCAGCGGATTCCGGTACGCGCCGTTGCTGAAGAACGACAGCGTCGCGGCCTCGCCGCGCAGCTGATCCTCCGCGTTGTGGAGGTAGGCGAGGTACTGGATCTCGGGAATCGGGAGCAGCCCCGCGACCCCGGCACCGAGCGCGAGACCGAGGATGGATTGCTCATCGAGCAGGGTGTCGAAGACCCGCCCGACGCCGGCCTTCTTCGCCAGCCCCCGGGTCACGCCGTAGACCCCTCCCTTGCGGGCCACGTCCTCACCGAAGATCAGGAGTTCGGGGTGCTTGGCGCAGAGGTCGGCGAGCGTGCGGTTGACGGCGAGGGCGAACGTGAGCGGCCCCTCGTGCTCCGGCAACACGCCATCGAAGAACGCTGCGCGCGCAGGCGGGGCCGCCGCGCACGACGCCTCGGCACGGACCACGTCCGCGCGCCGCGGGGCGAGAGGCGCCATCACTTCCAGAGCGCTCGCGAGCTGGGGCCGCGTCACCGCATGCTCGGCGGCGGCGCGCACCTCATGCCTCTTGGCCTCATCGCGCTCGAGCACCTCCTCGGGCGTCAGGAACCCGGACTCGATCAAGAGCCGGGCCGTGGCGATCAGAGGGTCGCGGGCGGCCTCGTCGCGGATCTGCTCGGGCGTGCGATACGCGCTCTCCACGTCCGAGCCCGCGTGTCCCATCAACCGCACGGTGCGCAGATGCAGGAACGCGGGCGCCCGTCGGGTTCGTACGAAGTGCGCGGCCCGCTGGGCGGCTTCATACGCCTCGACGAGGTCGCAGCCGTCGGCCTCGAAGTACTCGAGCCCGGGCCGGTTTCGATAGGCCGCGGCGATCCATCCCGCGGGCGTCTGCACGCTGATCCCGATGCCGTTGTCCTCGCAGACGAAGAGCACCGGCAAGGGCAGGCGTTGATGCGCGCAGTGCATCGCCGTGTTGATGGCGCCCGCCGCGGTCGAGTGGTTGGCGCTCGCATCGCCGAAGCTGCACACGACCACCGAGTCTGCCGGCCAACGGCACGGAACCCCCAGCTTGCGGGCCCTCTCGATCGAGAACGCGACGCCGACCGCGCGCGGCAGATGCGATGCGATCGTCGAGGTCTGCGGGATGACGTGAAGCGGCTCGCTCCCGAACACCTTGTGTCGCCCTCCGGCCATCGGCTCGTCCGCCGCCGCCGCGATGCCGAGCAGCACGTCGCGGATGGGGTCCACGCCAAGGCCGCCCGCGGCGAGATGCATGCGGGCCCGCTCGGCGAAGAAGCCGCCCGAGCGGTAGTGCAGCAGCGCGGGGTCGGTGACGCGGAGCGCGGCGGCGACGGCGGCGTTGCCCTCGTGGCCGGCGGAGCCGATGGTGTAGAAGCCTTGGCCCCGCGCGCGCAGCCACCGCGCCGCGAGGTCGAGATGCCGGCTCTGCAACTGCGCGTCGAAAAGAGACAGCGCGCGGGCCCCCGTCAACGAGCGTCCCGCGCGGAGCGGCATCGCAGGGTCGCGCGGCGACGCGGCGATGAACGACCTCACGGCCGCAGCGAATGCGAGGTCGACCGGTTCCGTGGCAGGGGTGCGAAGAGCCATCGCCGCCGAGAGTAATGTCTCGGGCGTCCCGGTTGCGCGCCCGACGTCGTTCTGTTACTTCAACAATCAGTGAAGCGACAAAGCATGATCGCACGGCCCTCGGCCCGGGACGGCAGTCCCCGCCACGCGTGCGCGCATCCCGGAACGCTGCCCGGGGGTGTCTCCGCCCGCGCCATCGAGCGTGCCGCGTCGCTCTTTCGTGCCTGCGGGGACCCCGCGCGCCTGCGCCTCCTCGAGGTGCTCGCCCATGGAGAGCGCTGCGTGAGCGACCTGGCCGCGGGCTCCTCCGAGGGTCTCTCCACCGTGTCGCAGCGCCTTCGGCTGCTGCGCTCCGAAGGACTCGTGTCGCGACGCCGCGACGGCAAGCACATCTATTACGGCCTCGCTGACGACCACGTCCGAGCGCTCATCGAAAGCGCGCTCGACCACGCCTCGCACGACCCTGCCTCCGATGGGCATTCCGCCCACGAGGACCGCACCACCGACGGAGATTCACGATGAGTCATCACCACCACGACGACCACGCCCACACGCACGGCCCTGGGTGCGGGCACCCCGCGATTCGCCACGGCGACCACACCGACTACCTTCACGATGGGCACCTGCACCACGCGTGCAGCCACGGTGCCGTCGAGGAGCACGAGCTCGAGGCCGGCGGCGGCAATCCTGTCGACTGCACGCCCGACCACGCGTGCGAGGGCCACGCCGAGGGTCACGTCCATGGGGCCGGGTGCGGTCACCTCGCCGTGCCGCACGCGGGGCACGTCGACTATCTCGTCGCGGGGCATCTGCACCACCCTCACGGCGGGCACTGCGACGACCACGGCGCGGCGGCCATCACAGCGACCTGAGCCACTCCACGGTGTGAGGTGTGAGGTGCGACGCCGCCCCGAGGGGGGCGCGCCGGGTCCGCCGCTCAAGCCGCGATCGAGGCCCGTGGCGTCGCGCTGCGGGCCTCGACGACGGACGCTGCGACGGCCAGTCCCGCCATCGTGAGCCGGACCTTCGACGCATCGACCAGCGTCGCGCGTTCGAGCGCCGCGAGCGCCTCGCGCGTGGCGGCGAGGCTCAACCCAGCCCGGCCAGCCACCCTCTCCAGGTTGGCCGAACGGTGGTGCGAGGCGAGGTCGAAGAGGATCACGAGCACGAGGCGGAGGGTCGTCTTGTCCATGGGCGAGACCCTACCGACACCACTGAACGCGAGTCCAGTTTTGTGCGTTCAGTGAAGTGCCCTGAATGCGGTGGGCTCAGCGCGGTGCCCTCCATGCGGCGGGCTCAGCGTGGCGCCCTCCATGCGGTGGGCTCAGCGCGGTGCCCTCCATGCGGCGGGCTCAGCGTGGTGCGCTCAGCGCACCGGCGGAGGCCGGGGAGTTTCCGGAGCCGCCAGCCTCGCCGACACCAGCAGGAACTTGTTGTCGTCGCGCTCGGTCGTGAGCGGCTCGACCTCTGCCCCTCGCAGCACGCTCCGCAGGTTGGCGAGGCGCTGATGCTCGAGGACGAAGAACGCGCGCTGACCTGCGTGGTCCCGCGCCCAGTCCTGCAGCCTTCGGTTGTCGAGATCGACGAACGCGAAGACGCGGTTGCCGGTGTAGAAGTTCTCGCCCTTCCAGTTCATCTGCCACGCGATCACCGGCTCCTCGGGCCCGCTGCGCGCTGCGTAATAGCGCGCGAACAACTCGCGCTGTCCCCAGTGCGGTGAGAGGTCCACGAGGTAGACGTCGAGCGACCACACCGCGAACGCGATGGCGAGCCCGACGAAGGCACGCAACGCCACCTGCCGGGCCCACGGCAAGGCCGCGATTCCGATGACCGCTGCCGCCACGATCGAGAAGCCCGTAAGGATCGGGCGGTAGTCCAGGTGCTCCGGCCACTGTCGCTGGTAGTTGTAGACGAAGAGGTGAATGAGGCGCTCGAAGCCGTGAGGCCGCGCCGATGTCACCCACGAGAGGTCGCGCCCGACGAGCGCCACGAGGACCGGCGCGGCGAAGAGCCCGCCCGTCGCGGCCGCCGGTCCCCACGTCCCACCCCCACGCGCGCCCTCGGCGTCCGCATCCGGCGCACGCAACCACCACGCGGCCGCGGCCGCCGCCACGAGCCCGAGGACCACGAGGCCGGCGACGTGCATGCCGTACCACGGGTGCCGCAACACCCAGTCTCGCATCTGTGCGGCCGGCACCTCCGCGGGCACCACCCCGCGGACATCGCCCCACCACCCCGCGACGCCGAGGACGATAGGCACGGGGGCGAACACGGCGACGACCGTGCCGAGCACACCGCGGGCCGTGACCGCACGCAGATCGCTCCGACGTCCGAAGAGTCCGTCCAGCGTGATCCCCACGAGGATTCCCGACGCGGGAACGGCCGGGAAGATGTAGTGGTGGAACTTGGTGGTCATCGCGCTGAACAGCACGAACGCCGCGGTGCCCCACAGACCCACGAGCATCAGGACGTCGCGCCGGAC
>CAIKNO010000295.1 GCA_903828805.1 uncultured Sandaracinus sp.
GGCGATGATCTGCAGCACCGAGCGGGGCGTGGGGTCGTCCACCGAAGGTCTCGAGCGCCGCCGCAGGAGCCACGCGACCAGCGCGATGGCGGTCACCAGACCGACGAGGGCGAAGCCCTGGACCCATGAAGGCCGGAGGCCCGTGCCGGAGTCGCGCGGCGCGTCGGGGGCAGGGCCCGGCGCGCTCGGCCTGGACTCGGCGCGGAACGTCGAGAGCCAGCGCACGAGGCGCCGGGCGAGCCCGCGCTGGGCCCGCAGATCGTAGCCCACGACGTCGTTGTCCCAGCGTGAGCGCATGGCGTCGAAGACCGCCCGCAGCTGGTCGAGCGCGCCCCTCATCATACCAAGCTCGCTGCGGCCGGACGGAGTCGGCTCGAGCGTGACCCAACCCTCCCCGTCGAACCACGCCTCGACCCAGCTGTGCGCGTCGCCGTGCGAGATCGCGTAGTAGCGACCGAACTCGTTCCACCGCCCGCCGAGGAATCCCGTGACGTTCCGGGTCGGGACGCCGAGCGTGCGCAGCCCGATGGCGAGCGCGGTGGAGAAGTACTCGCAGTGCCCGGCGCGCCACTCGAACAGGAACGCGTCCAGCGGCGCTCGAGACCCGGGATCGCGCATCGCGAGCGAGTACTCGAACGAGCGAAGCCGGGCGACCAGCCGCTCCGCCTGCGCGCGGCCCGGTGCGGCGCCCAGCGTCTCGCGCGCGGCCCACTCCGCGACCCGCTCCGAGCCCGCGGGCAGTTGCAGATAATGCGCGCGGGCCTCGTCGTCGAGCCGCTCGCGGACGGGTTCCGGATCGAGGGCGACGAACGCCGTGTAGCGCAGGCCCAGGCCGTCCTCGTCCTCGTAGCGGACGTCGAGCCCCGGCGCCCGCGTCAGCCGTCGCCCGACCTCCACACCGCTCTCCACCCGCGGCGGGACGTCGAGCGCCACCGTGTTCTCCGGCAGGAAGACGACGGTCTCGTCGATGTGCTCGAGCACGATGGACCACCGTCCGTCTCCGTCCCACGGCATGCGACGGATCGGGTAGAGGTCCTCGACCCGTGTGACGACCTGGTGGCCCATGCGGGTGCGGGCCCACGCCCGGCCGTCGTAGTGGTCGAACGAGGTGCCGCGGAGCCGGATCGAGGCGTCCACGGGCGGGGCCTCGCGGAGGGCGCCCGGGGTCACGCGCATCACGATCCGAGGATCGTCGCGGACCCTTCCGACCTGTCCGAGCGTCACGTCGCCGCCGAAGCCCGCGACGTGCTCCGACGACGCGCGACCGAACGAGAGCATCCCGAGCCCCACCCGCGGAAACACCAGGAACAACGCGCCCGTCATCAGGAAGAGCGGCAGCGACAGGGCCGCCGTGCCGACGAGGAAGCTCGGTCCGACAAGGCGCCGCGACCCGAGCACCCGCGCCAGACCTGCGGCGCCGCCCTCTTGCTCGGGACGGTGCTGCGCTTCGATCTCGCTGCGGAGATGCGTCAACGCGAGCATCCACGGCACCACGACCACGAACGCGAGGAAGATGGCGCCGTAGGCGATCTCGCTCGAGAGCACCGTCGCGGCGCAGAGTTGAAGAAACGCGAGGATGGCGATCTGCTGATGCTCGGCCGCGGAGCGCCGGTTCGCGAGGCGCGAGATCTGCAGCGCGGCCGTGAATTCCAGGCCGATGCCGAGCAGCGGAGACCCGGCCACGGCCCGGACGAGCTGGACCACGAAGAGCGCGACGAGTCCCCAGGTCCATCCGCGCTGCCACGCGTCGGAGGCCACCCGCGGCCCCTCGGCGAACATCGACAGCCCGAAGGCCGCGACGACGAGCGCCTGCACCGGCATCGAGAGCTCGCCTCCGAGCAGGATGGCGCCCAGGCCGAACCCGGCGAGCAGGAACGTGATCTGCTTGTGCAGCGACGCGAAGCTCATGCGCGCCCCTCGATCGTCACGGGCTCGTGGCCGGGCACGATCCGCACGTGCGGGCGGTGGACCGCCGGCAGCGGCGGGGCCGACTCCAGCGGCCGCGGCTGCAGTCGCGCGAGGTGCGCGAGGATCGGATCGGCCGCGCGGCCCGGCAGCACGAACGGCACGTGACCGGTGCGGCAGCGGAGCTCGACCGACGAGCCTTGGCGCAGCGAGCGCTCCGCGATGAACGCCGCCTGCGAGACCGCCCGCTCGAACGCCGCGCTCCACGCGTCGGTGGCGTCCGCAGGACGCGCCTCGTCGAGCACGAGCGTGAGCTGCGCCCCGGCCTCGCGGTCGCGCTCGCGCACGATCAAGCGCCCCAGCGCGGCGCTTCGACGGGCGTGCACCGCGCGCGCTTCGTCGCCTTCTCGATGGTCGCGCAAGCCGGCGATGTCCGGGCCCGGTGGGCCGAACGGTGCGGGCTGCGGATCGCGGGCGAAGCCGGACGGGACCACCGGGAGCAAGACGGGCACGAGCTCCGGAAAGACCAGCAATTCCGCTCGATCCTCGATCAGTCGCCACTTGTCGAAGAGGCCGAAGGGGTAGCGCGTGGTCACCCGGAACCGTGCGAGCTGCAAGAGCCCTCGGCGCGTGGGCGTGCGCAGGTAGGCCGCCGTCTCCTCGCCGCCCGGGGCGACCTTCAAGAAGTAGCAGCGACGTTCGGTGGGCGCGCCTTCGGCCTCGTCCTCGACGTTCAACGAGAAGCTCGGAACCCAGCGCTTGTCGTTCCGGAGGGACAGCTCGGTGATGCACGGACGGCCCGCGAACGCCCGCTCGGGCAGCGCACGGCGGACCGTCACCCACCAGAGCACCAGGTCGCTCAGCACGCCCGAGAGCACGATGAGGCTCAGCATCAGCCCGAGGACGAGGTAGAGCAGGTTGTTGCCGGTGTTCACCGCCGCCGCGCCCACGCCGAGCGTCATCACCACGAACACGCGCCCCTCGCGGGTGAAGCGCAGGCCACGGGTGGCCTCGCGCGCCTTCGGACGCGCGCTCCTCGGACTCGACACGGCGGGCTGCGGGGAGCTCACACGGGAACCGGGACGGTGGCGACCAGCTCGCGGACGGCCCGGGCCGCGTCGTGCCTCGCCCGGGAGAGCGAAGCGCCGCCGGCGACCCGGATCCGGTGGGCCAGGGCGGGCACGGCGAGGGCCTTCACGTCGTCGGGGGTCGCGTACATCCTCCCGGACACGAGCGCGAACGCCCGCACGGCCCGCACCAGCGACAGCGCCGAGCGTGTGCTCGCGCCGAGGTCGAGCATGGGGCTCTGCCGCGTGGCGAGGATGATCTCGTGCAGGTAATCGAGCACGGCGGGCTCCGTGCGCACGTCGTCGACGGAGCGCTGCAGGGCCTGCAGCTCCTCGAGGGTCAGCGCGGGCTTCATGGACTCGATCGGGTCCTCGCCGCGACGTTCCTCCAGCAGTCGGCGCTCGATGCCTCGGGGTGGATAGCCGAGCTCGACGCGCAGCAGGAACCGGTCGAGCTGCGACTCGGGCAACGGATAGGTGCCGTGGGATTCCTCGGGGTTCTGCGTGGCGACCACGAAGAACGGCTCCTCGAGCAAGCGGGTCTCTCCCTCGATCGAGACCCGCCGCTCCTCCATCGCTTCGAGGAGCGCCGACTGGGTCCGCGGGGTCGTGCGGTTGATCTCGTCCGCGAGCACGATCGGCGCGAAGATCGGGCCGGGGCGGAACTCGAGGCGACCGGTCTTCGGGTCGTACACCGAGCCGCCGAGGACGTCGGTCGGGAGCAGGTC
The DNA here is from genome assembly GCA_903828805.1 of uncultured Sandaracinus sp. Classification (GTDB taxonomy): domain Bacteria; phylum Myxococcota_A; class Polyangia; order Polyangiales; family Sandaracinaceae; genus Sandaracinus. The sequence continues at coordinate 3,701 of CAIKNO010000295.1, forward strand.
GGACGTGAACTGAATCCGCCGAAACGAGACGCCGATCGAGCGCGCGAGCGCCCGGGCCAGCGTCGTCTTTCCGACGCCTGGGACGTCCTCGACGAGCAGGTGCCCCCGCGCCAGGAGGGTGGTGACGGCGAGGGCGACGACCTCGCGTTTGCCGAGCACGACGCCGCCGACGTGGTCGACCAGGCGCCTCGCGAGTTCTGTGGAGGACACGGACGCGAGGCTAGCACGAGGGGGCTCCCCACCCCCGGTCGGCGTACGGCGCCGAGAAAGTCCTCAAGGGCCGGCGGGCATCGGCCGAGAGGTGGGGCGTCCTCGACAGCTCGTCGGGACGGCGAAGGGCCAGGATGGCCCCACGAAGCAACTCAAGGAGGAGTCGCGCCATGCTCACCATCAATACGAATACGGCCTCGATCAACGCGCAGCGGAACCTGATGCAGACGCAGCTGCGTCTCAA
>CAIKNO010000296.1 GCA_903828805.1 uncultured Sandaracinus sp.
AACGCATCCGCGTGCCGCGTGGCTGCGCGATCTCTGCGTGTTCGAGGGCTACCACGAGCAGCTGCTCGTCGCGCTCGAGGACGCCTGCGAGCGTGGCCCCGCGGTCCCCGCGCATGCCGCGGACGACCCCGATATCTCCTTCGCGGGTTACCTCGCGTGGTGTGCGCAGCAGCCGTCGGGGCCGGCGGAGTTCCGTGCGCTTTGGCGCGCCGGCCGTTTCACCGTGGCGAATGGCCGACGCGACCTCGAGCCCGCCGCCACGCAGGAGCCCTCGTGATCGACACCATCCTCGGGCTCGATGCGCGCGGCAGGCGGCAGCTCCTCGCGGAGGGACATCCGATCGACCCGGAGGCGCTCGCCGGGGCCGCCTACCGGGGCACGAGCCTCGGGATGCCTGCGCTCTTCGACAGGCTCGCGTGGAAGACGTTCCAGAAGGCGTTCCACCGCGTGGACGGGCGCGTGGTCGGCTGGAACGTGCGGGTGGAGCAGCGGGGCGTCGGCGCGCCGAGCGTGCCGCTGCGCGGGCGGGACGGCCTCCCCGTCACGTTCGGCGGCTTCGAGGTGCTCCCGGCAGCGGGGCGCGGCGTGCCCGCGGGCTGTGATCGCGGTCTCTTGCTGGACTATGGCCGAGGGGGCAACCATCCCCTGGACCCGACGTCTTGGCTTCGGGACCCGCTGGTGGCGGTTCGCCGTGAGGACAGCACGCTGCTCTTCGGCTGGTCGTACGTGTCGCTCTTCGGCCTCGCGGTCGGCACGCCGAGCTTCTTCGTGCTCGAGCGCGAGCACGAGGTCCGTCACGTCCCGCGCTTCGGGCGCCCCACCGACCACGCGGTCCAAGCCGAGATCCACAGGACCGGCACGACGTAGAGGTGCACGCGGCCGGGGGTCGTGAAGTAGCCGACCGCCGTGAGCGCCCAGAGCGACGCGAGCGGCGCGGCCGCGCGTGCGCCTCCGGCATCGAGCAGCCAGAGCGCGGGCAGGGCCATGAGCCCGGCCTCGTAGAACCCCGCGTGGGGCGGGACGAGCACGGCGGCACAGACGGCGAGCGCGACGGCCGCGCGCGGATCGTCGGCGCGCTGCGCGAGGCCTCCGAGGCCGAGGGCGAGGAGGAGCGCCACGACCGGGCCGCGGCCGGGAAGCCACGGCTCGAGGAGGGCCCACGCCGAGACGCTCCACGCGAGGTCGGCGCCTGCGTCGTGACGCGCGAAGGTCCTCACGGCGTCGAGCCACACGCTCGGCCAGTCCGGACCTGCGGCGAGGACGCCTGTCGCGTGGATGACGAGCGCGACGGCGGCGGCCACCGCGAGGGCGCGCCACGACTTCCGGACGACCAGCAGCAGGAGCGCGGCGGCGCCGAGGGGCGGCTTGAGCAGCAGCAGACCGGCGCCGAGACCCGCGAGCGTGGGCCGCGCGCGGGCCATGCCGAACGCGACAAGCGCAAAGGACGCCAGCGAAAAGGGTGTGTTCTGTCCAATTTCGCTGGCATGCCAGAGGGGCCAGAAGGCGCCGAGCACGCCGAGCGTCGCCCATCGGTCCTGGCCCGCGCTCGATGGGAACGCGCCTGCGAGGAGGTGCGCAGCCAGGGCGGTGGCGAGGAGCGAGCACGCAAGGTGCAGCAGGTAGGCGATCCGCAACGGCAGCCACGCGAGCGGCGCGTAGAGGAGCGCGACGGTGGGCGGGTAGGCGAAGGGCACCACGCTTCCCCGCGCGGCTCCAGGCAGCCATGGTCGCTGGGCCTCGGCCTGCGCATGCAGATCGTAGAGCGCGGCTCCGCGCCCCTCGCCGACCAGCTGGCCTGCGGCGAGGAACGCGACGAGATCGCCCCCGATCCGTCCGTTTCCGCGCGCGATCCCGGGCGTGGTCGCGACGGCCAGCACGGCGCCCGAGACGAGCGCGAACGAGAGCGCGAGGGACCACGCGCGGAGCCGCTCCAGCACCCCGCCATGCTACGCGAAGCGCGCGTGTCGCTGGGCGTTCTCGAGACGCTCCGGGATCAGCGGTACTCGATCAACGCGCGGCGGACCCCACGTCGTCGCGCGGACCACGCCTGCACGACGCCCTCGAACTCGGCGAACTTGCCGAGGGTGATGGCGAGCGCGTAGGGCGCGGCGTCGCGTCTCGTGCGGCCGCGCCGCCGCACCTTTCGATAGACCCGATACGCGCTCCACGGATAGGCGGCGAGCAGCGCGAGCGACGTGCCCCCGGTCGGCGCGGCGGAGGCGACCGTCACGAGCGGCAAGAGCCCACCCCACGCGACGACCCTCCGCAAGGCGTAGTGCGCGTCGTCGTCGGCGGTCACCCTCGCGGCCGCCTCGGCGCAGGCGTGTCCGGAGCGGATGGCCCGTATCCACCACTGGCCGAAGTGGGTCATCGCCGCATCGTGAAGGGTCATCTCCACGTCGAGCCGTTCGATCGACCAGCCCGCATCGCGGAGACGCTCGCACAGTTCGGGCTCCTCGCCGGCGATCATCGTCGCGTCGAATCCTCCGACCTCCGTGAGCGCGCGGACGCGGAACATCGCGTCTCCCCCGCACGCGCGGGTGTCCCCGATGGGCGTGTCCCACTCCACGTCGAGGATGCGGTTCCACACGCTGGCTTCGGGGTGACGCTCCCGCCTCCGGCCGCACGCCGCCCCGAGCGCCGGTCGCTCGTTCAGCCTCGCGAGCGCGGCCTCGAGCCAGCCCCGGACGGGTTCGCAATCTCCGTCGATGAACTGCACGTAGGGGAGAAAGGGCGTGTCCGACAGCAGGCGCAGGAGCCCCGCGTTGCGCGCGCGCGCCGCGGTGAACGGTCGCGATGCGTCGAGCGCCAGCGCGTCGACGCCGAGGGCGCGGGCCGTGTCGAGGCTGCCGTCGGTGGAGCCCGAATCCACGTACACGATCCGGACACCGGTCGTGCTCAGCACCTCGAGGCATCGATGGAGCCTCGCCCCTTCGTTGCGGCCGATGACCACGCACGCGACCTCGTCGACGATGCCCATCGCCGGGCGACATGCGCCCGGGCGCGCCGAAAGCCAGGTCTCTCAGCGCAGACGTACGACGAGATCGGCGCTGCCGCTCAGGTACTGATCGGAGGCGCCGCCGACGCGGTAGGGGTCACCGGCCGCGGTGTTCATCGAGAAGAAGTAACGCTGCCACTCGAAGCCCGCCCGCACGCCGACCCCCAGGTCGCTCATCCAGCCGAGCCAGGCTCCGAAGTCGATGCCCACGCCGGACCCGCGCGGGAACCAGGCCGCGCCGGTGAGCGCGCCGCTGCCGGTCAGCACCCGCGCGCCGACCGCCGTCTCGACGAAGAGGGCGGCGGGCAGGTCCGCGCGCAGCCGCAGCGAGGGCCGGACGAACTGGTACTCGACGTCGGGGACGGGCGCCTCGATGCCGCTCTCCGAAGGGGCGAGCGTGAACGTGTGCATGCCGAACGCGAGGCCCACACCGAACTCGATCGGATCGACGGGGATGCGGACGTCCGCCCCGACGCGGAATTCGAGCGAGTCGGTCGGGAAGCGCGTGCCGTCGCGTTGCCGGGAGCGCACCCCGAGGGCGCCTCCGAAGGCGGCGTCCAGGCCGACGTGCGCGGCCATTCCGCCGGTGACGTGGGCCCCCGGATACCAGCGCACGGCCGCGCGGAGGGCGCCGCCGGCCGGCAGCCAGTAGGGCCGAAGTGCGTCGAAGGCGTCGTCGCTGTAGGAGAGATCTCGGGAGAACACGGCGGCGCCGGCGCTGACCACGAGGGGCGAGGGCGCGTGGTCATCGTCGGCCGGGGGGGGCGCGGTCTCCACGACCGCGCGCTCGGCCACGCGTGATTCGAGCTCGAGTCGACGGCGCGCGAGGCTCTGCTCGAGCGCGGGACGCATGCGCTCCCAGACGTGGCGACGGACGTCCGTGCGCAGCGCGGCGATGGAGGAGGCCGTGAAGAGTTCGGCCGCGAGCGTGATTCCGCCCGGCGCTTCCACGACCCGGAGGGTCATCGTGAACCCACGGCCTGCGCGGTGTGTCTCGCCGGAGATCACGACGAGGGCGCCGGCCTCGGCGGCCACCTCGGGGGCGTCGGGTCCGAGCTGCTGCGCGTCGGCTGCGGTCTGCAGCTCCGCGTCGGTCACGACCGACCAGCCGCCTTCCTCGCGCAGGGCCCGCGCGACCGAGGATTGGAGGGCCGAGGCGGAGGGCCCGGACCACGGTCCGACGACGGCGCGTCCGTCTTGGGCGGCCGCGCTCGAGGCGAGCAGCCACACGAACCACGCCGATCCCCACGCTGCCCTTCGAGCCCCCATGTGCCTGCTCCTCCGATGCGGTCCGAGGGCGAGGCTCAGTGGCCGCCGTCAGGGCCGACGTGGACGACCGCGCGCGTGACGTCGTCTTCCTTTGCGAGGGCCTCCTCGACGGCGTGTCCGATCGCGTGGGCCGCGGCGAGCGAGAGCGTCGGCTCGACGGCGACCTCCGCGTGGACGTGCAGCGACGCGCCGTGGAAGGTCGCGACGAGCAGGTCGATCCGTTCGACCCCCGGCACGCTGGCCGCGACCTTCTCGAGCGAGCGCACCCTCGGCTCGGGGGCCGAGGAGCCCATCAGCAGGGTGATGTTCTCGCGGCCGAGCCGCAGCCCCGACCACGCGACGTAGCCGGCGAGCGCCATCGCGAGCAGCGGGTCGGCGGCGGGCCATCCGGCCCATGCGAGCCCGAACCCGAGGACCGAGACGGTGCCGACCAGCACGTCGTTGCGGGCATCGACGCGGAGGGCGTCGAGCGCCGGGTTTGCTCGCCGCCGCAGCGACATCGTCGCGAGCACGGCGATGATCGTCTTGAAGACGATCTTGACGACGAACACCGCGGCCACGGGGGCGTCGAGGCCGTGTTCGGTCCCGTCCCAGAGGGCGGCGACGGACGTGCGGAACACCTCGACGGAGAGCATGCCGACCAGCACGGCCACCACGAGCGCGGCGATCGGCTCGGCGCGCGCGTGGCCGTGCGGGTGGTCGGCGTCGGCGGGCTGCGCGGACGTCCGGACCGCCCACGCCAGCACGAATCCGCCGAGGCAGTCGGACAGCGAATCCGCCGCCTGCGCGAGGGCCAGCTGCGAGCGGAACAGGAAGTACACCGCGAAGAGGAGCCCGGCGAGCGCGAGGCTCCCGAGCACGGTCACGTAGGTGAGGCGGGATCCGCGCGCGCTCTCGCTGGCGTCCGTGGGGTTCAAGATGCCGCGGAGTTTGCCCGGCCGGTGGCGGGGAGCACACCAATTTGTTGGGGCCGAAAGCCATTTCGAATATCGTTTGCCTACATCTGCATACACAGGTGAGGAGGCTCGAGATGCGCATCGCCGAACGTCGGAATCGCCGGAGTGAAAAGCAGGATGTCGCCTTGAAGTTCCAGATCGACCACGTCCGGGGTCAGGCCCGGCTCGAGGCGCTGGTGCTCGCGGATGCGCACGGGCTCCCGCTGGCGGAGAGCGGTGACGGAGCGGTGTGCGCCGAGCTGGCGGCGATCGCCCCGCTCATGGGCCGGGTGCTGGGCATGCCGATGCCGCCGCTGCTCCGGGGCGCGGACGTGTCGGTGCGCACGCTGCGGGCGTTCGGTCAGCCGCTCTACCTGGCGTCGATCGGCGGCACGGTCGCGCGCGACGCGCTGCTCGCGACCTCGGTCCGCGGCGTGGAGCGGATCCTCGCGTCGAACTGACGCGGGGGCCGGGCCTGTCTCGGCCCATGGGCCGAGGGGATGGCGCGTGGCACGCGCGCGACGGCTCCTCTATGCTGCGCGCCCCGTGATGCCCCGCCTTCCCCTCGCGCTCGTCTTGGCCTTCGCGCTCGTCCCGGGCCTCGCGGTGGGATGCACACCCCGCATCGGCGACGGCTGCCAGGCTTCGGCGAACTGCTCGATCAACGGCGACCGGCTCTGCGACACCTCGCAACCGGGCGGCGCGTGCATCGTCTTCGACTGCCAGGCGGACCGTTGCCCGGACGACGCCGTGTGCGTGCGTTTCAACCCGGCGCCGGTGCGGCGCGCGGTCGTGGCGTGCATGCAACGCTGCGAAGACGACGGCGATTGCCGGGAGTCCCAGGGCTATCGTTGCCGGGGTGTCGCCGACCTCGAGGCGGATGGATTGCCCGTGGCCGTGGTCGACGTCGCGCGGCCGGACGCGCGGTTCTGCGTGGCCGATCCCTGAAGGCGCGGCGCTCGGCGGCGGCCTTCGAGCCGACACCCTGGAGGTGCAGGGTGGCGGCCCTCAGCGAAGGGTGGCGCCGCTCAGCTCCAGCGAGCGATCGAGCTCGCAGGAGCCGCGGTGCCGGTACGGGCGCGCGGGGCAGAACATGCTCGCGCGGAAGTCGTGGCCTTCGCAGTCGCAGAACACCTGCGTGTCGGTGACGCAAGGACGCACGGGCGGGCCGCATTGCCAGACGACCTCCTCGCCGCAACCGGCGACGCCCTGACAGACCTCGCCCCGCCTGCACGACCGATTCGAACTGCAGCCGCGGGGCGCGTCCGCGACGGGCTCCGAGGCATGGGCCGCGGTCTCGAGGGCCAGCCGTGCGTCGCGCGCGGCGGCACGGGCGTCACGCGCGAGGCGCTGGGCCTCGACGCGCGCCCGCGCACGGTCGACGCGCGACGGGGCCGTCGGTTCGATCGGACCTCCTGCGGTCGCGACCTCGACGGACGGATTCGGCGCGGCCGCAGCCCCGGTCGACGTCGGGGCATGCGAGGCCGTGGCCGTGGACGGAAAGAGCGGATCGCCGCCCATCGCCGACGCGACCGCCTCGCGGCACGCTCCCCGATAGACGAAGGGGCGCCCGGGGCAGGTCGAGCTCGCGCGGAACGTCACGCCGTCGCAGCCGCAGTACGGCACCGAGTCGCGTCGGCAACCGCGCGCGCGGATGCAGGACCAGGCGGTGCCGCATCCGGGCACGCCCCAGCACACCTGTCCCGCGCGGCAGTCGTCGCCCGTCGTGCATGCGCGCTCGTCCTGCACCTGGGGCTGGTCCCAGTCGGGGACCCCGAGCTCGGTGCCGTCGGCGACGAGCGTGCCTTCGGCCTCGCACGCACCGACGTGCGCATAGGGGCGACCGGGGCACCCTCCCGACGCCTGGAAGGTCTGGCCCTCGCAGTCGCAGTACGAGACGCTCTCCTCCATGCACGCGCGGGCCGCGCCGCACGCCCACGGCGCGTGGCATCCCGGCGCGCCGCGGCACGCCAATCCCTGCCCGCAGTCGGCGTCGGCGGTGCACGCGGGGCCTTCGGGGGCGGCCTCGTCTTCGGGCACGACGAGGCGCGTGGGCTCCTCGACCGCCGGGGGTGGCGCCGTGGGGGGGCCGGCATCGGGCGGCACGGCGGGCTCCGGGTGCGAAGGCGGGCGCGCGGGGCTCGAGCACGCGAGGAGGACGAGCCCGAAGGCGGGCAGGAGGAGCGACCGCATGGCCGCACCGATACACCAACCCGCGGCGCGAGGGAACTTGCGGGCCTCGTCCCCCGAGCGCGGCCTGCTCGGGCGTGGGCCAGGGTCTCGGGGCGGCCGCGGCGTGCAGGAGATTCCGCGGGCCAGTCTCCACGGCTTTGCTGGCACGGGGTCGGGTGCGTACTACGCTCGCGCGACCATGTCGCTTCGGGAAGTGCTCGCCTCACACCGCGTCGTCGTGTGCGTGGGCTCGGGCGGGGTCGGCAAGACCACCACGTCGGCATCGCTCGCCCTGGAGGCGGCGATGTCGGGACGGCGCGTCCTCTGCTTGACCATCGACCCCGCCAAGCGACTCGCGAACAGCCTCGGCCTGCAGACCATGACGTCGGAGGAGCAGCGCGTGCCGGCCGCGCTCTTCGAGTCCCACGGCTTGCAGCTCCAGGGCTCGCTGTCGGTGATGATGCTCGACACCAAGCGGACCTTCGACGACCTGGTACGCCGCACGGCCACGAGTCCGGCGCGGGCTGCCCGGATCCTCGACAACAAGCTCTATCAGTACATCTCCACGTCGCTCGCCGGGACGCAGGAGTACATGGCGATGGAGAAGCTCCATGCCGTGAAGAACGATTCGCGGCACGACCTGATCGTCCTCGACACGCCGCCGACCTCCAACGCCCTCGACTTCCTGGACGCGCCCGAGCGGCTCGCGGGCCTGGTCGATTCGCCGGCGATGCGCTGGCTCGTGCAGGCCTTCGAGGGCGCCGGCAAGCTCCGCTTCGATCTGGTCGGCAAGAGCGCGGCGTTCCTCATGCGGGGCCTCTCCAAGTTCACGGGCACCGGCTTCCTGGAGCAGGTGGCCGCGTTCATCACCGATTTCAACGATCTCTTCGGAGGCTTCCGGGCGCGGGCCGAGGAGGTGTCACGCTATTTCCGTGGGCCCGACGTCGCGTTCGTGATCGTCACGAGCCCGGCTCCGATGGCGATCGAAGAGGCCATCTTTTTTCACGATCGCCTCGCGCAGGCGGGCATGCGGAGGGACGCCTTCGTCATCAACCAGGTCACCCCGATGCTGGACCTGCCGACGGCCTCGGCCGAGGCGCTGCAGACCGAGGCGTCGAGGTCGCTGCCCGCGGGGAGCGACGCGACCCATCTGCTGGCCCAGATGCGGCGGGCCCTGGACGATGTCCGCGTCCGCGCCGAACACGACCGAGCGCAAGCGGCGCGGCTCCGGCACCGGTGCGGCGGGGACGCGCTCTACGTCGAGGTCCCCGCCCTCGATCAGGACGTCCACGACCTCGGCGGGCTCGCGCGCGTCGCGCACCACCTCGTGCACGGCCCGGTTTGAACCGCCGACGCGGGCGGTGAGCGGGCGCCGCGCGCCCGTGAAGTGGCGCGCGCCCGGTCGGGGGCTACCCTCGAAGCCCCATGACGACCGCCCCGCCCCTCGCCGCCATCCTCCTCGCCGCCGGACAGGGCACGCGCATGAAGAGCGCGTTGCCCAAGGTGCTGCACCCCGTGTGCGGCTTGCCCATGGTCTCGTGGACCGTGCAGGCCGCACAGGCGGCAGGCGCATCACGGATCGTCGTCGTCGTCGGCCACGGTCGCGCCCAGGTCGAGGCCGCGTTGCGGGCGCGCTTCGGGGACGCGGTGGAATTCGCGGTGCAGTCCGAGCAGCGGGGCACGGGGCACGCGGTCGCGTGCGCGATGGAGACCCTCGCGGACTTCGAGGGAGAGGTCGCCATCCTCTGCGGCGACTCCCCGTTGCTCGAGGCGGGCGCGCTCGAGGCCCTCCGCGCCGCGCGGCGAGCCCCCGGCGCCGGACCCGTCGCCGTGCTGACCGGCGAGCTCGACGATCCGACGGGCTACGGCCGGATCCTGCGGGACGCGGGGGGGCGCGTGATCGGCATCCGCGAGCACAAGGACGCCACGGCCGAGGAGCGCACCATCCGCGAGTGGAACGCCGGGGTGTACGTCGTCGATGCGGCGTTCCTCCGGCGCGCGCTGCCGAACCTCTCGCCGCGCAACGCGCAGCGTGAGCTCTACCTGACCGACATCGTCGAGGCGGCGCGCGACGAGGGCTTCGCCGTCGCCGTGCGCTGGAGCGCCGAGAGCGTCATCGGCGTGAACGACCGTGCGCAGCTCGCCGAGGTCGAAGCGGTCATGCGGCGTCGGATCGCCCGCCGGCTCGGGGAGAGCGGCGTGACCGTGCGCGATCCTGCGACCGCGTACGTGGAGGCGGATGTCACGGTGGAGCCGGATGCGGTCCTCGAGCCGAACGTGACGTTGCGCGGACGCACGCACATCGGCGCGGGCGCGCGGATCGACGTCGGCTGCGTGCTCGACGACGTCCGCGTGGCGCAGGGTGCGCTGCTGAAGCCGTACACGGTGGCGCATCGAAGCCGCATCGGAGAGGGGGCGCAGGTCGGTCCGTTCTCCCATCTGCGCCCCGACACCGACCTCGGGCCCGAGACCCACGTCGGCAACTTCGTCGAGCTCAAGAAGACCTCGATGGGGCGAGGCAGCAAGGCCAACCACCTCGCGTACCTCGGCGACGGGATCGTCGGCGAGAAGGTGAACGTCGGGGCCGGCACGATCTTCTGCAACTACGACGGCTTCCAGAAGCACACGACCGTGCTCGAGGATGGCAGCTTCATCGGCAGCGACAGCCAGCTCGTCGCGCCGGTGCGCATCGGCAAGGGCGCCTACGTCGCGACCGGCACGACGGTCACGCGGGACGTGCCCGACGACGCGCTCGCGGTCGGCCGTGTGAAGCAGTCCAACAAGGAGGGCTACGCCTCGCGCTTGCGTGCGAAGCTCAAGGCCACAGTCGACGCGGCGGACAAGCCGCGCGACGCGTGAGCACGGAGGGCCGGATGGAGAAGAAGACCGTCGACTGGGACCTCGCGGGCGCCGAGGCCATCGCCCACTTCAAGGCGCTGCTCCGCATCCCGACGATCAACCCACCCGGCAACGAGCGGCCCGCGGCGGAGTACCTCGCGAGGCTCTTCGAGGCCGAAGGCATCGAGCACACGCTGCTCGAGAGCGAGACGGACCGCACGTCGATCGTGGCGAGGCTGCGTGGCACGGGCAAGAAGGGCCCGCTCCTGCTCAACGGGCACCTCGACGTCGTCGGCGTGGACCGGGACCGGTGGACCCACGACCCGTTCGCCGCGGTCGAAGCGGACGGGTGCATCTGGGGCCGCGGCGCCATCGACATGAAGAACATGGTGACCATGAGCGCGATGACGCTCGTGCTGTTGAAGCGCAGCGGCGTGCGCCTCGACCGCGATGTCATCTTCGCCGGCGTCGCCGACGAGGAGGCCGGCTCTCGCAAGGGCGCGCTCTTCCTCGTGGAGCAGCACCCCGAGCTGGTGCGCAGCGAGTACGTGCTCAACGAGGTCGGCGGGCACACCCTCTTCATGGGCGCGCAGCGGTTCTATCCGATCCAGGTCTCGGAGAAGGGGATCTGCTGGTTCGAGCTGACGGCCGAAGGCGAGCCCGGGCACGGCTCGATGCCGCATCCGGGCAACGCGGTCGTGAAGATCGCGCGCGCCATCGCGGCCCTCGGCCAGGCGCGCCTGCCGCTGCACGTCACGCCGGTGGTCGAGAACTTCTTGCGCACGATCGCGCGGGGCGCGCCGCTTCCGAACTCGATGGTGCTGCCCCTGCTCGTGCAGCCGGCGCTGGCGAACCTGTTGCTCGACGTCGTTCAGCGGGCCCAGCCCGAACGCGCCAAGGGCATCAACGCGATGCTCCGGCACACGGTCTCGCCGACGATGCTCGAGGCGGGCTCGAAGGTGAACGTCATCCCGTCGTCGGCGCGCGCGACGGTGGACGGGCGCGTGGTGCCGGGCTTCTCGGCGCGGCAATTTCTCGACGAGATCCAGGCCGTCATCGGCCCCGAGCTGCGCATTCACGTGCTCGAGGAGCACGAGGGCACGCAGTTCTCGAGCGACACGCCGCTCTTCCGCGCCATCGAGGGCGCGCTCCGGCGGCACGACCCGGAAGGCGTGCCGGTGCCCTACATGATCCCGGGGTTCACCGACTCGTTCGCCTACGCGCGGCTCGGGGCGATCTGCTACGGCTTCTCACCCGTGCGCCTCGAGCCGGGCCTCGAGTTCACCTCGATGTACCACGGGCACGACGAGCGCATCCCGCGCGAAGGCTTCCTCTGGGGCCAGCGCGTCCTCTACGAGCTCGTGCGCGACTTCTGCTCCTGCCCCTGACGCCGCCACCGTCTGCGCCGGAAGCCGTGGTGGGCGCGTCCGGGCGGTCTCAACTGCGGGTGCGCACCACGCGCGCCACGGTGTTGCGCGACACCCCGAGGCGGCGCGCGGCCTCGCTCTGGTTGCCGCCGAGTTGCTCGACGGTGGCCCGCACGTAGCGTTCGCCGGCCTCGTCGCGGCTGAGTCCGTGTGGGATCGACACGGCATCGGACGCGGGCGGCGGCGCCCTGCGGGTCGTGCGCGCCGAGGGCAGGCGCGAGAGCGTCAGCACGCCGTCGGGGGCCAGGACGACCGCGCTCTCGACCCAGTGCTCGAGCTCGCGCACGTTGCCGGGGAACGTGTGGCTCCGCAGGTAGTGCAGCGCGTCGGGCTCGAAGCGGTGCGAAGGTCGCCCGTAGCGGCGCGCGTAGCGCTCGGCGAAGTGGCGGGCGAGGCGCTCGATCTCGTCGGGCCCGCGGTCGGCGAGGCGGGGCACGTCGATCTCGAGCACGCGGAGACGGTAGTAGAGATCGGCGCGAAATCGGCCCTCGTCGACGGCCTGTTCGAGGTCGTGGTGCGTCGCGGTCACGATGCGCACGTCGGCCCTCAAGGTCTCCCGGCCCCCGACGCGCTCGAAGGCCCGCTCCTGAAGGAAGCGCAGCAGCTTGCCCTGGATCTCGGGCGGGAGATCGCCGACCTCGTCGAGGAAGAGCGTGCCGCCCTGGGCGAGCTCGACGCGCCCCCTCACGCGCCGGTCGGCGCCCGTGAAGGCGCCCCGCTCGTGGCCGAAGAGTTCGCTCTCGACGAGCGCCGTCGGCAGCGTCGTGGCGTCCACGGTCACGAACGGGCCGGCGGCCCGTGGTGAGTTCACGTGGATCGCCCGGGCGAGCAGGGTCTTGCCGGTGCCGGTCTCGCCGCGGAGGAGCACCGTCGCGTCCGCCTGGGCGGCGAGGGTGACCCGCTCGTAGACGGCGTCCATGGCGGGCCCGCGTCCGACGATGAGATTGAACGGACCCTGGAGCACCACCCCGGGCGCCTCGTCGGCGGCGGGCGCCAGCGTCGTCAGCGCGAGCGCGCGCCCGAGCTCGCGTCCGAGGGCCACGAGGTAGCGCTCGTCCTCGGCATCGAAAGGACCGGCCGCGCGGTTGAGGACCTGCACGACCCCCCGGAGCGGGGCGCCGTCATGCTCGCGAATCGGAGCGGCGATCACCGTCCGCGTGGTGAATCCCGTACGCCGGTCGGCGCTCGGATCGAAGCGAGGATCGGACGCCGCGTCGTCGATGCGCAGGACCTGACCGCCTGCGGCCACGAGGCCGGCGATGCCGCGGCCGAAGGGCTGGCGGAGGTCGCGCACTTCCGGCAAGACCGCGACGCGCGCGACGAGGTCGTCCGCCTCGGCGTCGACCAGCCAGAGCGTGGCGCGCTCGGCCCCGAGCGCCTCGGCGAGGCGTCCGGCGGCGTCCTCGAGCCACGCGTCGAGGTCCACCTCGCGGGCGAGCATGGAGACGAGGTCGACGAGGAGCGAGAGGCGGGTCACGGGCCGGCTCCGAGCATACGCGTCCAGGAGGCGGTTCGTCTCCCGACGTGCGCTCTCCGCGGGCGTCCCGCGAAGTGCCCCACGCGACGACGTGTCCATCCGGCCTCAGGCCGCCTCCGCACGGTGCTCTGCGGGCCGCGCGGGCAGCACGAGCGAATCCCCCTCACGGGCGGCGACGGTGCCAGGACGCGCCGCGGACGCCGCGTGCTCGAGGGCCTCGACGTCCCGATCGGATCGGGACGGATCGTGATGGAAGAGCACGAGCCGCCCGACGCCGGCGGCCTCCGCCACCGCGACGCCCGCCTGCCACGTCGAGTGTCCCCAGCCGACACGGCTCGGGCCCTTGCGACCCTCGTACTCGTCGTCGGTGTACATCGCGTCGTAGATCAACACGTCGGCATCCCGCGCGAGGTCGACCAGCGCAGGAGCGGGGCACGCGTGGTGCTCGGTGTCGGTGGCGTAGACGACCGAATGGCCTCCGTACTCGATGCGCACTCCGAGCACGCCTCCGGGGTGATCGAGCCGTTGCACCCGCAGGGCGACCCCGCCCTCGAGCTGCACACGGTCTCCGCTCTGCACCTCGCGGAATCCGAGGGCCGAGCCCATGGCGTCGAGCGACACCGGGAAGTGCGGTGCCTGCATCTGCAAGGCGAGGGCTTCCCGCAGCGAGACCTCGGGCGATGAGGTGTTCCGCGCGCCGACGATGTCGACACGCGCGCCGGGCAACCACGCCGGAGTGAAGAAGGGCAAGCCCTGGATGTGATCCCAGTGGAGGTGGGACAGCACGAGCGTGACCTCGCGCACCCCCCGCGCCACGAGGGCGTCCCCGAGTCCACGAATGCCGGTGCCGGCGTCGAGGATGAGCGTGCGGCCGCCGGCGTCGATCTCCACGCAGCTGGTGTTGCCGCCGACCTCGCGGGTCCGCTCCCCCGGCGAGGCGATGCTGCCGCGCACACCCCAGAATCGAATCGACAGGTTCGTCGTGGTCATCGGTGGTTCTCCTGGCAGGCGGGGTGGGCTTGGTCCGTCTGCCTGTGGAGGGACCCCGTAGCGACGTTCGTGCCAGCCTGGATCCAGGCCTGATTCGCCTCGTTTCGGGTGCACTCTGCCGGCGCCGCTGCGCCATGGCGGAGCAGGTGCGCCATCCGGGAGCATCGCGTGCGAGGGCGCCCCCGCGCGGGGCGGGCCTCGAGGGCGAGGAGACGATCGGACGTGGCGCCGCGGAATGCGCGACCCCGTCGTCGCGTTGCTTCCGCACCGGGGCGCTCGCCCGCAGGGCCGCATCGACGGTTCCTCCGAGCACCCGAATCGATCCCCGCGCGGAGGCCGATGGGCGGCCGCATCACGGGGGTCCTCGCAGGAGATGAAACGATGGATGACGTCCTCGCCGCGTGGCCCGGCCTCGGGTCGCTCGCGGTCCTTCTCGCGTTGCTCCTCGGCCACCGCCTCTGGCTGCGCCTCCTCGGCGTCGTGCTGGTCCCCGAGGACTCGGTGGGCCTCGTGAACAAGAGATTCGTCCTCTTCGGTGCGCATCGGACGCTCCCCGACGGCGCGCTCCTCGCCCTGCGCGGGGAGGCGGGTCTGCAGGCGGACACGCTCGCGCCCGGCGTGCACTTCGGGTTCTGGCCCTGGCAGTACCGCATCGAACTGCAGCCGTTCATCACCGTGCCTCAAGGGCAGCTCGGCGTCGTCGAGTCGCGCGACGGCGCGCCGCTGGTCGGAGGCCGGGTCCTCGGGCGCCACGTCGACTGCGGCTGCTTCCAGGACGCCCGCGCGTTCCTCGAGGGCGGCGGCGAGCGTGGCCCCCAGCTCACGATCATCCCACCGGGTACGTACCGGGTGAACACCGCGCTGTTCTCGGTCGTGTTCGCGCCGGCGCTCGAGGTCGGCGACAACATGGTCGGCATCGTCACGACCAAGGAGGGCGCGCCGCTGCCGACCGGTGAGATCGCCGGTGGCGAGGTCCCGGGCCACAACCTCTTCCAGGACGGGCAAGCCTTCGTCGACCGGGGTGGCTTCAAGGGCCTGCAGGAGCAGGTCATCCTCGCGGGGCGGTACTTCCTGAACCCGCGCTTCGTGACCGTGGAGACGCGCGAGATGACGACCGTGCCCATCGCGCACGCCGGCGTGGTCATCGCCTACGTCGGCGCACCCGGCGTCGACGTGACCGGCGAGAGCTTTCGCCACGGCAACCTCGTGGGGAAGGGCCAGAAGGGCGTGTGGGTCGAGCCCCTCGATCCGGGCAAGTACCCCATCAATCCCCACACCCACAAGGTCGCGAACGTGCCGACCGCGAACGTCGTGCTCAACTGGGCGACCGGCAAGACGGAGGCCCACAACCTCGACGCGAACCTGTCCACGATCGTCGTGCGCTCGTCCGACGGCTTCACGTTCAACCTCGACGTGAGCCAGATCATCCACATCCCGAGGACCGATGCGCCGAAGGTCATCGCGCGCTTCGGGAGCGTGGGGAACCTCGTGACGCAGGTCCTCGAGCCCACGATCGGCAACTACTTCCGCAACGCGGCGCAGGGCGCGGACGCGATCGAATTCCTGAAGGGACGGCAGCAGCGTCAGAACGACGCCAAGGCGCGGATCTCCGAGGCGCTCGCGGAGTACAACGTGGGCGCGGTCGACACGCTGATCGGCGACATCGCGCCGCCCGACAAGCTGATGAAGACGCTGACCGACCGGAAGCTCGCAGAGGAGGAGACCGTGACGTTCGAGACGCAGCGGCTCGCCGAGGAGACACGGCGCGCGCTCGAGCAGGCCCGGGCCGTGGCCAACACACAGGCGCGCGTGGTCGACGCGGAGCGTGAGGTCACGATCGCGGCGTTCCACGCGCAGGCCTCGGTGAGGAAGGCCGAAGGCGATGCGCAGGCCAAGACCACGAACGCCGCGGCCGACGCGATGGTGCTCACGACCGTCGGTGGGGCCGAGGCCGGCAAGGTCCAGGCGGTGGGCTTCGCCGAGGCGGACGTGATCGAGCGCAAGGTGGCCGCGGTGTCCAACGAGCACTACACGACGATCGAGGTCGCCCGGCATCTCGCGGGCAGCGGGCAGAAGCTCGTGCCCGACGTGGTCGCTGGCGGCAGCGCGGGCTCGCTCGTCGACGTGGTCCTCGCCCAGCTCGCGCGCGCCCGCTGAAGGAGCCTCGGGCGGGCGGCGTCCGCGCGGTTGACGCTGCCCGCCCAGCGACGGATAGTCCTCCCCGACCCCGGAGCGGAGCGTGCGGCCGCGCGGCCGGGGTCAGGAGACTCAAGGTGGACGAGACGAAGCTCGACGTCGTGATCCTCGGGGGCGGCCTGGCGGGTTCGCTCCTCGCCCGGCAGCTCCGCATGGCGCGTCCCGAACTCTCGATGGCGGTCTTCGAGCGGGACACCGAGCGAGGCTTCAAGGTCGGCGAGAGCACCGTCGAGATCGCGGCGAACTACCTGATTCGAAGGCAGAAGCTGAACCGCTATCTGTTCATGAACCAGCTGCCGAAGAACTCGCTGCGCTTCTTCTTCGACACCCCCGAGAAGGACGCCGAGCTCCATCGCATGAGCGAGATCGGCGTCTACCACCTGCCGCCCCTGCCGAGCTTCCAGCTCGACCGCGCCCGGCTCGAGCAGGACCTCATCGACATGAACGTCGCGATGGGCATCGACGTCCAGCTCGGCGCGACCGTCCGGGACGTGGTGCTCGACAAGGAGAACGGCCATCGCGTGGTGGTCGAGCGCGGCGGCGAGAAGCGTGCGTACAGGGCCCGGTGGGTGCTCGACTGCAGCGGGCGGGCTTCGCCGATCGCGCGGCAGCGGGGCTATCGTCGACGCACCCCCGAGCATCACATCGCCGCCGTGTGGGCGCGTGGGGCGAACGTCGCGGACATCGACGCCTGGCCCGACGAGGAGTTCCGTCAGCGGGCGCGTCACACGGCGCGCACCCTCTCGACGAACCACTTCTGTTACGACGGCTACTGGATCTGGTTCATCCCGCTCTCGTGCGACCTGATCTCGCTCGGCATCGTGATGAACGCCGACAAGTTCGACCCCGCGTGGAGGACCCGAGAAGGGTTCCTGTCCTGCCTGCGTGCGCACCGTGCGCCGGCCTCGATGCTCGAGAAGGCCGAGCTGGTCGATGTCGGCAGCTACGCGCAGCTCAGCTACCGGAGCACGAAGATCTTCGGCGGCGAAGAGCGATGGGGCTTCAGCGGCGAGAGCGCGGCGTTCACCGACCCGTTCTACTCCCCGGGCTCGGACTTCATCGCGATCGAGAACGACATGCTCGCGGACCTCGTGCTGCGCGACTTCGCGGGCGAGGACATCGCCGAGCGGAGCGCGATCTACGACGCGATGGTGCAGTTCCGTTTCGAGAACACGCTGCTGCTCTACTCGGGCCTCTACCAGACCTTCGGCAGCTTCGAGCTCTTCAAGGAGAAGTGCTTCTTCGACTGCGCGTCGTACTACAACCTCTGGGTCGACGCGTACATGCAGGACCAGCACCTCGACCTGCGCTGGTGCCGCACCCAATTGCGCCGCAAGGACCTGGTTCTCGAGGCGATGCGCAACTTCAACCGTCTCTTCCAGGACGCGGCCCGCGAGATGAAGCGGGACGGTCGGTACTTCCGGAAGAACCTCGGGCATCAGGTGCTCAACGGCGTCGAGGCCTTCGGGGTGTTCGACGGCCTCGGCCGCGGCCGCAGCCGGCGCGAGATCAACGACCGCACGGAGATGATCTTCAACAAGACCCGGGACGCGGTGGTCTCGATGCTGCGCGACGAGCGCACCGAGATCGCGCCCGAGGCTCCGATGCCGTGGTCTCCTTCGCCGCTGCCGAGGGGGCCGCTCGACCTCGACCAGTTCATGGGCGACACGGACCTCCGGACGATCGGGCCGCGGACGGCCTCGGCGGATCCTTCCGCCGGCTCACGCCTCGAGCTGGCCGACGCGCTGGCCGAGTGACCCGCGCTTGCCCCGTGCCCTGCGCATCGCCCTGACCGCGTGGGCGTTCCTGCTCTTCTTCCTGGGCAGCCCGCTCATCGGGCTCGTGGTGTTGCCGGCCGCGCGGCTCTTCGCGCCGAGCGCGGACGCGCACCTTCGCCGTTGCACGCGATGGATCGCGGGCGCGCACCGGGTGTTCTGGGGCTGGCTGAGCTTGAGCGGGCTCGTCCACCGTCGCCCCGATCCCGTCGCCCTGCCGGGGCTCGGGGCGGAGCAGCCCTACGTGATGGTCACCAACCACCCTTCGCTCATCGACGTCATCCTGCTGCTCGGCAGCTACGACGGGCTCACCTGCGTGGTGAAGGGCAGCTGGTACCGCTCGATCGTGCTCGGCCCGTTGCTGCGGCAGACGACCTACCTGGCGGGTCCCGGCAGCGGGCTCGACGAGAGCGAGGACATGCTCGGCACGATGGTCGAGCACCTGCGTGCCGGGCATCGTCTCCTCGTGTTCCCCGAGGGCACGCGTTCCTTGCCCGATCGTCTGCACCGGTTCCGGCGCGGCGCGGTGGAAGCTGCGGTGCGGGCGGGGGTGCCGATCGTCGCCCTCTTCCTCGAGGTCGACCCGCCGATCCTCCGGAAGGGCGTCCCCTTCTGGAAGGTCCCCTCGAGGGCGGCGAGGTTCCGGGTGGAGCTGCTCGACATCCTCTCCACGGAGGGGGTCGCCGAGGGCGACGCGCGGCGCTTGAACGCGGAGCTCCAAGCGCGGTTCCAGGCGAGGTTCGCCGCGGCCGCGGGGGCGCCGGTGGAGGCGGCGGCGCGGTCGGCGGCCGCCGCGTCCTGACCCGAGGCCCGCGGGGAGGTGCGTGCTCGCCCGCGGGCGTTCGTGTAGGCTCCGCGCCATGTCGACCCGGATGCCCGCCCTCACGAACGTCCTCGTCTCGCTCGCCTCGCCGCTCGTCCTCGCCGTCTCCCTCTCGGGATGCTCGGTCATCGTGGACTTCGATCGCAGTCGGATCGTGGACGCAGGCGCGGGCATGGACAGCGGCCCAGCGGTCGATGCCGGCCCGGCGCTCGACGCGGGTTCGGACGGCGGAGAGACGCCCGATGCCGGCCCCGCGTGCGGCGGCGATCCCCGGCTCGGCACCGCGTGCGATCCCTTGAACGCCTGTGAAGAGGGCACGTTCGGGTGCGTGATGGGCATCGTCTCGTGCGTGGGCAGCGGCACCGCGCGCGCCGCGACCCACGTGTGCCGCGCGGCCGCAGGGGCGTGCGACGTGGCCGAGACCTGCGACGGCACCTCGCTGCTCTGCCCCGGCACCGACGCGGTCGCGTCGACTGGCACCGTGTGCCGCGCCTCCACCGACTCGGTGTGCGATCCTGCCGAGGCCTGCGACGGCGCCTCGACCGCGTGTCCTGCAGACGGATTCGCCATGGTCGGTACGGCGTGTCCGGCCGGATTCTGCGGGGCCTCCGGCGCGTGCAGCGCGGGATGCACCCCGGGTGAGACCTGCGACACCGGCAACGCGTGCGAGCAGGGCACGGTGTCGTGCTCGACCGGGGCACCGCGCTGCGTGGGCATCGGCGCGAAGGCTGCCGGCACCGAGTGCCGCACGGCCATGGGCGTGTGCGACGTGTCCGAGGTGTGCGACGGCACCGCTCTGGCGTGCCCCGACGATGCGCGTGTCGCCGCGGGCACCGAGTGCCGTGCGGCGCTGGGCGTGTGCGACGTGGCCGAGGCGTGCGATGGCACCGCGGTCGCGTGTCCGAGCGACGCCGCCGCTGCCGCGACGACGGTGTGCCGTGCGTCGTCGGGCGTCTGCGATGCGCAGGAGTCCTGCACCGGGGCGTCGTTCGTCTGCCCGACGGACGGGGCGGTCAGCGACGGGACCCTCTGTTCGGACGGCAACGCCTGCACGCAGGTCGACGCGTGCCTGGTCGGCGTCTGCACGGGCTCGAGCCCGGTCACCTGCAGCGCGAGCGATCAGTGCCACGCGGCGGGCACCTGCAACCCGGGCACGGGCGTGTGCTCGAACCCGTCCTTGCCCGATGCGACCTCGTGCAACGACGGCAACGCCTGCACCACCCTCGACGGATGCGAGGCTGGCGTCTGCACGGGCGCCACGCCGGTCGTCTGCAGCCCGGTCGGCGCGTGCCGTGCGGCCGGGACGTGCGATCCCGGGACCGGGATGTGCTCGTCTCCGGTGCAGCCCGACGGCACCGCGTGCGGCACCGGCGGGACCTGCGCCGGGGGCGTCTGCGAGACGCCGCTGGCCAATGGCAGCGCGTGCAAGGGCAGCGCGGAGTGCGGCTCCGGGCAGTGCGTGGACGGGGTCTGCTGCAACTCGGCGTGCGCGGGCCAGTGCTTCGCGTGCGATGTCGCGGGGAGCGTCGGGACCTGCTCGGCGGTCTCGGGCGCGCCGCGCGGGATGCGTCCGGCGTGTGCCTCGGGCGAGGTGTGCGACATGGGCATGTGCACGCCCACCTGACCCGTCGCTTCGCGCGCCGCCGGAGCGCAGCGCGAGCCCAGGGCCCATGGTCCGAGGTCGCCGTACCGGGCGAGGTGTGGGCATCCGTTGCGCCCGCGTCGCTCGTCGCGTCCGCGTCGCTCGTTTCGTCTGCGTCGCTCGTCGCGTCCGCGGCGCTCAGTGCGCGCAGGCTTCGCCGGTGAGGTAGCCGAGCTCGCAGAGCTGACGGCGGGACTCGGCGTCCAGCTCGACCTCCTCGCCCTCGACCGCGCCCTGGGCCGCCTGGATCCTCGCCGCGCTCAGCGCGCGCTCCGCGTGGGTGCGCGCATCGCCCGCCTCGGGGCTGCGCGAGAGGTCATGCTGCTCGCCGGGGTCGAGGTCGACCCGGAAGAGCTCGGCCGCCGGAAGCCCGCGTGGGTTGCCCTCGTTCGCGGTGATCAGCTTGATCTCGTCGGTGCCGCGCCGCGCGCGCACGGCTTCGAGCACGTTCCCCTCGTGGCTCTCCTCGGCGAAGACGCGCTCGGTGCCCTCGAAGAGGTCGCCGCCCTGCACCCCCTCGGGCACGACGATGCCTGCGCCGCGAAGCAAGGTCGGCATCACGTCGATGCTCTGCACCCAGTGCCGCACCACCGTCCCGCCGCGGCGCGCGCGGGGCAGCTTCACGAAGAGCGGTACGTGCACCTGCTCGTCGTAGAGCGTGGTGCCGTGCCAGAAGCCGCCGTGCTCGCCGAGCTCCTCGCCGTGATCGGCTGTGACCACGATGGTCAGGTCGTCGTAGAGGCCGCGCCGCCGGAGGCTCGCGAGGAGCGCTCCGAAGTGTTCGTCCCAGTACGTGATCTCGCCGTCGTACAGGCGGGTCAA
Organism: uncultured Sandaracinus sp.; assembly: GCA_903828805.1. GTDB lineage: Bacteria > Myxococcota_A > Polyangia > Polyangiales > Sandaracinaceae > Sandaracinus. The sequence continues at coordinate 21,365 of CAIKNO010000296.1, forward strand.
CGCCTCGGCCTCGCCGGGCTCCGGGCTCGGGTGGGCGGCCCGCGCGTATCCGCTGCCCGAGTACGGGTGCTCGAAGTAGGGATCGTGCGGGTCCATGTACCCGACGAAGAGCATGAACGGTGAGCGCGGCGCGTGATCGAGCCAGCCCTCGAGCCGCGCGTTGACCGTCGCGGCGTCCTGGTACGCGGTGCCGGGTTGCACGCCGAGGAATGCGTCCCTCAGCGACTCGATGCGCTGCCGGAGGAACTGCACGAGCAAGAGCTTCGCGGCCGAGTCGTCGGCCCAGAGCACAAACTCCGGGGCGAGGTAGTGGTAGTCGTCGAAGCCCTGATCGAAGTGGAAATAGGGTCCGACGTTGTAGTTCGTGACGAAGCCCGCCGTGTGGTAGCCCGCGCCGCCGAACGCCTCGCCCATCGTCACGAGGTCCTCGGGCAGCGCGTCGCCCTTGGCCATCACGCCGTGGGAGGACGGGTAGCGGCCCGTCAGGATCGACGCGAAGCTCGGGCGGGTCCAGCTCGCGTTCGCGAACGCTTGATCGAAGCGGATGGCGTCCTCGGCGAACGCGTCCAGGTTCGGCGTGCGGCCCGCGGCGTATCCGTAGGACGGCAGATGATCTGCGCGCAGCGTGTCGACGACGACGACCAGCACGTTGCCCGCGCCCGAGGGCGCGGCCGGTCGCGTGCGCGGGGCGGCGTGCGTCTCGCCGGGCCAGAGCGCCATCGCCGCGCCGCCGAGCGCCGCTGTCACGAGCGCGACCGCGCCCGCCGCGGCGACCGGCCGCAGGACCATGGCGAAGGGACGACGCGAGGCGAGCTGACGCAGCACGAACTCGAGCAGCGCGTAGGTCACGACGGCCGCGAGCGCGCAGCCGAGCAGCACGCCGAGGCCGCGGGCGCTGGCCCATCGCAGCTGCTCCTCGAAGACGTCTCGGCGGACGCGGAAGGCCGTCAGCCCGAAGCCGATGCCCGCGACGAGGGCCGCGCCGAGCTGAGAGAACGCGCGCGGTTCGGCGAAGGCCTCGCGCTTGATCGCGCGCCCGCTCCAGGCCAGCAGGGCGCCCGAGGCCCCGCCGACGACCGCGCAGAAGAGCGCATAGGCGACCGCGCCGTAGGCGATGACCCATCCGCCCGTGCGGCCCGACGCGACGACGACCCCGGCCTCGACGAGCCCGACGAGGGTGCCGGCGACGAGGCCCGCCGACACGCCGATGGACGCGCCGCGGCGGACGCTCGGCCACGACGACTCGGGCACCTCGGGCACGTCCGCGGAGAGCATCTCCTCGCGGTCCGACGCCTCGACCTCGATGACCGGCGAATATCCGCTGCGCCGCGCGAGGAAGAAGAACGCGCCGAGCATGCTGACGCTCATCTCGACGGCGAAGCCGAGCATCGGGATCAGCACCGCGACGGCCCCGGGCACGCCGACGGATTCGTAGAGCGAGAGGGCGGTCAGCTCGCGCACGCCGATCCCGTTCGGGGTGATCGGCACCATCGCGGCGAGGATCTGCATCGCGGAGCCGAAGAACACCTCGCCCACCCCGACCTGCGAGGCCCCGACCGCCTGCGCGGTGCAGACGTAGATGAGGAAATGCGTCGTGTGCACGCCGACCGCGCAGAGCACGGCGATGCCCAGCAGACGGGGCTTGCCGCGGTAGGCCTGGAGCGCGGACACCAGCGTCTGCACCCGGAGGCGGACGTTCGTGGGCAGCACCCGCGAGAGCGACGCGAAGAGGGCGGGGCGCGCCAGGAAGACCACGCCGACGCCGATCAGCGCCGCGAACGAGGCGTTGACCAGCAGCACGCCCTGGCTCCCGAGGAAGCGCGCGCCGAACAGGGAGCCGAGCATCACGACGCTGCCGAACGCGAGCCACCCGACGATCGTCTCCACCGCGATGGTGGCGGTCGCGCGCGCGACCTTGCCGGTGTGCCGCGCGACGTCGTAGATGCGCCAGCCTCCGAAGCCGGTGAAGCCCCCGGGCGTGACCGCGCCGAAGAAGCGCGCGATCAGCAGCGAGCCGACCAGGAACGACAAGCTCGGTCGGATGCCCTGTCCGCGCAGCAGCACCCGCCACCGCACCACGTTGCAGGTGACCCCGACCAGGTGCACCCCGAGGGCGACCGCGAGCCACTCCCAGCGCAGCCGGGCCATCACGTCGGAGATCCCCTCGGCCCCGCGCTGCGCCCCCACGGTGCGGACGATCCACGCCAGCATCGCGATGGCGAGCGCGGCCTTGGCGGCCACCGAGACCCAGCGGAGCGAGTTCTTTGCCTGCGTGTGCTTGTCCGTCATGCGCCGGTCCCGTTCGGTCGGCCGGCGCTGCGAACCCGAGGAGCGACCCGGCGCCGGACGACGATGCACGCCGGCGCGGTCGCGCGCGGGCGCGTGACCCGGGTAGCCCGCCGGGCCAGGGAGGTCAAAGAAGCGACCGGGTGTCGTTCGCCGGGGTGTCGCCGATCCCGTGACGTGGATGTCGCGCCCTGTGAATTCCAGGCCCTGAACGTGTGTTCAAACCTCCACGAACGAAGGCGTTTTCTCGGTGGCACGCCGCGTGGTTGCGGGCTTCTGCGGAGTCTCGCGGTGTCCTGAAATGTCCACCGAATTCGACCGCACCCTGGCCAGGTCGTGCTACCCCTGGCCTCGTTCGCTTTCTCCCGCAACGAATGCGGGCCAGAGGAGCGCTGCCGCCATCATGTCCCAGTTGCGCCAGCTCAGCATCGTCATCCCGTCGTACAACGCGCGCGGCCTGCTTCGAAGGACGCTGCGGACCCTCGCCGTCGCCGCGCCGGAGGCGGAGGTCCTGGTCGTGGACGGTCGCTCGCGCGACGGCTCGGCCGAGATGGTGCGCGACGAATTTCCAGACGTCCGCCTCTTCGAGTTCGAGAACCACGGCTTCGCGCACGCGGTGAACCGGGGGCTCGAGCATGCGACGCGGGACTATCTGCTGCTCCTGAACTCGGACCTGTTCGCCACCCGCAAGGCCCTCGAGGCGATGGCCGCGCGCCTCGCCTCGCACCGCTCGGTCGGCGCGGTCGCGCCGGTGCTGACGAACGAGGATGGCACCCGACAGCACGTGTTCGGGGCCTTTTATTGGCCGAATTTCCATCCCGTCCGGAAGGTGATGCGGGTCCCGCTGCTCCACGCGGCGTGCTTGATGACCCGCCGCGAGGTCCTGCGCGAGGTCGGCGGGCTGGATGAATCGTTCTTCCTCTACAACGAGGAGTTCGACTGGTGCGCTCGGGTCTCGAGGGCCGGGTACCGGCTCGAGATCGTGCCGGAGCGCGTGGTGCACGTGGGCGGGGGCAGCACGCCTCCGACGCCGGAGCTGACCCTGGAGACGCAGCGGGGCTTTCTCTACCTGACGTCCAAGCACGCGCCGAGGCTCGTGACCCGTGGGCTGCGGCGCGTCATGCAGATCGAGGCCGTGTGCGCCTCTCATCTCGATCCGCGTCCGGCGCACCGGGCGATGTGGTCGAAGCTCGCCTCGCTGACCCGCCGCTTCGCGACCCTCGAGAGCCCGTTCCCGCTCTCGGGGCGCGGGACCGGCCCGGCGCAGCCCTTCGGCCTCGCCGAGCCGGCGGCGGTGCGGGGTGAGGCGGCCGGCGAGGAGGCCGCGCGCGACGAGATCGGTCGCGCGGAGTCCTCCGAGCGGGGCGATGGACCTCGGAGCGAGACGCTCTCCGCGGGCAGTGTGGTGCAGCTCTCGGCCGAGCGGGCGAGGGTGTCCGCGCGGCGCGCCGCGAGGGCGGCCTCCGCGACGCGCTGAGCCCTTCCGCCGTCCGCGCGCCCCGCGCATGGGACGTTGAATCAACGCCCCCTGCGGGACAGTCTGCACGGGTCTCATGCGGACCATGCCCGGGTTGGGTGTCGCCTCGTTCATGCTCGTGTCGGCGCTCGCGTCGGCGCTGGGGGTCGCGCGTGCGCAGGACCTCGAGGCGACGATCACGGACCGCGGCGTACGGGCGGCCGTCCGCGTGCAGGTCGACGTCGCGGGCGGCTCGTCCACCGGGTCGGGCGCGTTCGTCGACCCGCGCGGCTACGTGCTCACGAACCTGCACGTCGTGGGGTTCGTGCGGCACGGGGAGCGGGGCGGGGTGCCAGGCACGTTCTTCGGGGACGGGCAGCACGTCCAGATCGCCACCGTCGACTCCGACCGCGACACGGCGCGCACGCAATGGATCGGCCGCGTCGTGCGCGCGGACGTGCGGCTCGACCTCGCGCTCGTGCGGGTGGTGGCCCGCGCCGATGGAACGCCGGTGCCTGCCGGCACGGTGTTCCCGTACGTGGAGCTGGGACCGACGACGGCGCTGCATCCCGGGGTGAGCCTCTGGTGCTTCGGGTTCCCGCTCGGGGTCCGGACCATCAACGTCACCGGCGGCCACATGACGGGCTTCCAGATGAACACCCGCGGCGAGGTGTCCTGGATACGCACCGACGCCGAGTTCAACCCAGGCAACTCGGGCGGCATGCTCCTCGACCGAGCGGGCCGGCTGGTGGCGGTGCCCACGGCCGTGTGGAGCGGCCGGGAGACGCTGGAGCCCATCGAGGTCGCGCGGCCGACGGAGCGGATCCCCCGCGAGTGGCTGGAGGCGCTCGGGCGAGCGGACGTGGCCGACGTCCGCGTCACCGGCATCCTGCAGCTGCAGGCCGGGGTCGAGCTGAGCGACGAGAGCGTGGGCGACGGGGGCGCGCTCGAGGCCCCGGATGTCCTGTATTACGCGCTGCCGGTGGAGCGCCCGGGGCTCGTGCAGATCACGCCCGCGCTGCCGCTCGGACTGATCGCTCCAAACGGGCGGGCGGTGCGCGAGGGACGCGGCCGGCTCGCGATCGGGCCGATGGATCCGGAGGGCTCGATCGTCGCGGTCGTCTCGCCTCGCACCGCCGACGCGGCGACGGTCGCGCTCCGGCTCTCCTATGCGGCCGAGCCGCGCCCGACTCCGTCCCAGGCGGGCGCCGCGGACCGGGTTCGGGTGCGTGGTCGGATGATCGACAGAAGGACCGGTCGCGGCGTGCAGGGGCTCATCGTCGTCGGTGCGCCGGGCCTCGACCTCGCGCACCACGTCGCCCTCTTTCTCGGAGGTCGCATCTCCGACGCCCAGTTTCAGTCGGGGCTGGTGGCGTCGGCGCGGACGGACGCCGCGGGCGCCTACCTGCTCGAAGGGGTCCCGAGGGGCTCGTTCGCCGGGGCGGCCCTGGGCGTCGGCTACCCGCCGTCGATGATCACGCTGACGGTGCGGCCGGAGGAGGGGCCCGTCGTCGACGTGAACCCGATCGTGCTCGGACGCTGACGCCGAGCAACGCTCCAGGGTCGCGAGGGCCCTCAGGTCGAGGAGGCCGCGCTCGGAGCGGCCCAGTCGAGGACGATCTTGCCGCTCTGTCCCGAGCGCATGATCTCGAAGGCCTCCTGGTAGTCGTCGACCCCGAAGCGGTGCGTGAGCACCGGCTTCACGTCGAGCCCGCTCTCGAGCATCGCGACCATCTTGTACCAGGTCTCGAACATCTCGCGGCCGTAGATGCCCTTGAGCACCAGCCCCTTGAAGATGACCTGATTCCAGTCGATCGCGGTGTCGCCCGGGGGGATGCCGAGGACCGCCACCCGGCCGCCGTGGTTCATCGCGGAGAGCATGTCGCGGAAGGCCTGCCCGTTGCCGCTCATCTCGAGCCCGACGTCGAAGCCCTCGCTCATGCCGAGCTCCTTCATGACCTCGGGGAGACCCTGCGACTTCACGTTCACCGCGCGCGTCGCGCCCATGCGCCGCGCGAGGTCGAGCCGGTAGTCGTTCACGTCGCTGATGACGACATGCCGCGCCCCGGCGTGCTTCGCGATCGCCACCGCCATGCAGCCGATGGGCCCGGCGCCGGTGATCAGCACGTCCTCGCCGACGAGGTCGAAGGAGAGCGCGGTGTGGGCGGCGTTGCCGAGCGGATCGAGGAACGACGCGACCTCGTCCGAGACGCTGTCGGGCAGCTTGAACGCGTTCACCGCGGGAATGACGAGGAACTCGGCGAAGCAACCGGCGCGGTTGACGCCGACCCCCACCGTGTTGCGGCAGAGGTGACGCCGCCCGGCGCGGCAGTTGCGACAGAAGCCGCAGGTGATGTGCCCTTCGCCGCTGACCCGGTCGCCGACCGAGAATCCGACGACGTGCGAGCCGACCTCGACGATGCGCCCGGCGTACTCGTGGCCCACGTGCATCGGCACCGGGATCGTCTTCTGCGCCCAGTCGTCCCAGTTGTAGATGTGGATGTCGGTCCCGCAGATCGCGGTCTTGTGGATCTGGACCTTGACGTCGTTCGGCCCGACCTCGGGCACCTCGGCCTCGCCCATCCAGATCCCCGGCTCGCGTCGCGACTTGATCAGCGCCTTCATCTTCATGGGTCGGGTGCTCCTTGGGCCGAAACCGCGCCGAGTGTAGGGGGTTGGATGTCCGCGAGGCAACGCGTCACGCTCCGGTCCGGAGGAACGCATCGTGAGAGGCATCACCAGCACCGTCGTGCTCGCCGCCTGGACCTCGTCCGTGGCCCTCGGCTGCGCATGCGCGGGGAACGTTCCATCGCTCGACGGCGGACCGATCGATGCCGCGCCCCTCGATGCCGCACCCCTCGACGGCAGTCTCGAGGACGCTGGGCCCGATGCCGCAGGCGACGGTGGCGAGGTGCCTCTTCCGCCCTGCGACACGGAGGTGGCGTCGTGGGCCGCGCTGCAGGTCGAGTATCCGGGGCAGGTCCGCCACGCCGTGCGCGCCCGGGAGGGAACCCGCACTTCGCTCGTGCTCGTCGAGGCGGGCGATCCGGTCGCGCCGCTGCGGCTCCGTGAGTTCGACGAGGGCGCACCGACCCCGCGCGTGGCGGCCGACGTCGTGCTCGCGGGCACCGAGGGCATGCGCCCCCTCGCCGCGGCCCGGGACACGTTGCGCATCGCGACCCTCGCGGTGGCTCCCGGGGGCGCGTCGCACGTGCTCGTGGTCCACGACCCCGGAGGCGGGCTGCTCTCGAGGGCCGAGGTCGCGCTCTCCGGGGCCTCGAAGGTCAGCGTCGCGCTCCGCGCCACCCGCGTCGGTCTCGTCGTGCCGACGTCGGACGTCGATGCGCGCGTCGAGGTGCGGGACGTCGCCGGCGGGGAGCCGCTCGTGTCGGAGGTCCGGGCGCGGACGGTCGAGGCCTCGGTCGGCCTCTCGCGGGGGCTCTTCGCGTTCGTCGCGGCCTCGGCCGACGACGCGGGGCCGAGCATGCTCTACGGCCTCGACGACCTCGGGGTGATCCCGACGTTGCCGCTCGGCGCGCGCTTGCAGGGCCCGGCCTGGGATGGCGCGACCGTGGCCGGTCTCGTCGGGGAGACGGTCCTCGTGCGGCACCTCGGAGGACGCGAAGAGGTCCGCGCGGCGCCTGACATGGCGGCGATGCCCGTGGCCGCGATCTCGATCGCCGATGGCCCTCATGGCGCGGTGATCGCGCGGTGGTCGGCCTCGCAGGTGCTGCTCTCCCCCGAGCGCGACGGGGCGAGCGTGTGGGTGCCCTTCGACGTCGACTCGGCGCACCACGGGATGGCCGAGACCTCGCCGGGGCGGGTGGGTGCGTTCGTGCTCGACGGGCCCGTGGAGTCGGGCTCGACGCTCCGCTGGGTGGGCCTGTCGTGCGCGCTCCCGGCCCCTTGAGCCCTCCGCCTTCCGGGCGGTGCGGGCAGGGGCGTTCGTGCCCGGCTCAGGGCGCGGGGACGATGTGTTCGAAGCTGTCCTGCGTCATGCCGAGGTCGTCGATCGCGCGCCCACGCAGGATGCTCTGGCCGTCGGCGTCCTCGGTGATCTCGAACACCATCGCTTGCAGGAAGCGGCCAGAGGCCACGCGGTGCATGGCGTCGTCGGGGAACTCCGCGACCTGCTGATCGATCACGTTGTCGACGAAGCCGCCCGCGCCGGTCGTGACGTAGGTGACGCCGGGGTACTCGAAGCGTTCGTAGCCGTGCACGTGCCCCGCGAGCACGAGGGGGATCCGGTGCGCTTCGATGAGCGGGAAGAGCGCGGCGCGGTGGACCCCGTTCGGGCGGTACTCGCCGAGCGAGTAGAGCGGCCGGTGCAGGTACACGACGGAGAAGCGATAGCCAGGGCTCGCCTCGGCCGCTGCGAGGGTGCGCTCGAACCAGTCGAGCTGTTCGGAGCCGAGCTCGAGGGGGTGCTCGCTCGACAGCGAGAAGAAGAACACACCGCCGGTCTCGTAGTGGTACCAGCGCTCGTTCCCGTCCCGCCCCGCGGGCGAGAGCAGGCGCTGGTAGATGTCGGCGAATTCGGGCAGGCCGTTCTCGTCCATCTCGTGGTTGCCCACGCAGGGGAGGAACGCGTTGGCACGCAGCAGCGGCTGCATCAGCCGGAACCACAGCTGCTGGGACTCGATGAGCGTCGAGTAGTACTGGAGGTCACCGACGTGCACCGAGAACTCCGAGTCCTCCGGGTGCGACGTCGAGAGCACGCGCAGCGTGCCCATCACCGCCGGCGAGGTGTCGCCGATCGCATAGAACGTGATCGGCGTCGCGTGATCCTCGGCCTCGTGCATCGTGCAGAAGCGCCCCCCTTCGTCCGGCCAGCCCGCGATCGTGTAGCGGTAGCAGGTCGCGGGCGACAGCCCGGTGAGCTCCACTTCGTTGACGTGGTAGGTCCCGGGCACGTCGGGCTCGGGGACGAGCGTGGTGCCGACCCCGTACGAGAGGGTCGTCACCGTCTCCCGCGATGTGCCCTCGTAGGTCGCCGCGGCGCCGGCGCCGATGGGCTCGACGTCGACCGCGACGGTCGTCGGACGCAGGCGCGACTCCCAGCGAACGGTGACGGCGTCGGTGGTCGGGCGCTGCGCCCAGGGGCCCTTCCACGGGGAGTCGTCCGGCGGTGGGCCAGCATCGGGCGGCCCTGCATCGCGTCGCTGGGCATCCATCGGAGGCGCGCCCGCGTCGAGCGGTGCGGGATCGTCTCCGCACGCGGCGAGCAGCAGGGTCAGGGCGAGGGTGGAGGCGCAGCGCATGACGCGCGAGTCTAGCCCTGGCGGACCCGAAACCGTAGTGCCGCGCGGCGCGAAGCCGGCCCCCGTTGCAGGGCCGTCAGCCGACCAGGCCCATCTCGCGCCCGACCTCGGTGAAGGCGGCGATGGCGCGCTCGACGTGCTCGGCGGTGTGTGCCGCGCTCATCTGGGTGCGGATCCGTGCCTGGCCCCGGGGCACGACCGGGAACGAGAAGCCGATGACGTAGATGCCCCGGGCGAGCAGGCGCTGCGCCATCTCCGCGGCGACTTTCGCATCACCGAGCATCACCGGGATGATCGCGTGGCCGTCGCCGGCGAGCGTGAAGCCCGCCGCGCTCATGCCTTGCCGGAACTGGGCCTGGTTGGCGCGGAGCTGGCCGCGGAGGCCGTCGCCCTCCTCGAGCAGATCGAGGCACGCGATCGAGGCGGACGCGATCGTCGGGGCGAGCGTATTGGAGAACAGGTACGGGCGGCTGCGCTGCCGCAACCACTGGATGATCTCCTTGCGTCCCGAGGTGTATCCGCCCGACGCGCCCCCGAGCGCCTTGCCGAGCGTGCCGGTCAGGATGTCGACCCGCCCCATCACGCCGCAGTGCTCGTGCGTGCCTCGACCGCGCGCGCCCACGAAGCCGACGGCGTGGGAGTCGTCGACCATCGTCATCGCCCCGTAGCGGTCCGCGAGATCGCAGACCGCGCCGAGGTTCGCGAGGATGCCGTCCATCGAGAACACGCCGTCGGTCGCGATCAGGATCCGCTTGGCGCCCTCGGCCCGGGCCTTCTGGAGCTGGGCCTCGAGGTCGGCCATGTCGCTGTTCGCGTAGCGGTACCGCTTGGCCTTGGAGAGCCTGATTCCGTCGATGATCGAGGCGTGGTTCAGCGCGTCGGAGACGACCGCGTCCTCCTCGCCGAGGATCGTCTCGAAGAGGCCGCCGTTCGCGTCGAAGCACGACGAGTAGAGGATGGTGTCCTCGGTGCCGAGGAAGCCGGTGAGGCGGCACTCGAGCTCCTTGTGCACGGTCTGCGTGCCGCAGATGAAGCGCACGCTCGCCATGCCGTAGCCGTGGACCGGCAGCGACTCGAGCGCGGCCTGCACGAGGCGCGGATGGTTCGCGAGGCCGAGGTAATTGTTGGCGCAGAAGTTCAGCACCTCCGCGCCCTCGGCGGTGCGGATCACCGCGTCCTGGGGCGACGCGATGACGCGCTCGGCCTTGTACAGGCCCTGCTCCTTCAGCGCTTCGAGCTCGGTCTGCAGATGGGCGAGGAAGTCCTGGTCGGCCATGGGGAGCGAAGCCTACTTGGAAGCGCTTCGAGGTCGCAACCGAACGCCTTCCTGACCGCGCGCGGAGGCCCGCAGTTCGGTGGACGTCGTCGGGGCCGGGGTCACGCGCGCGGTGATGGCGGTGACCCGCGCTCGTGGCGTCCCGCTTGCGGTCGTCCTGCGGCGCAGGTAGGCGGGCCCACCACTGGCCGCATATGCCGCCCATGCACGACGAACTCGTTTGCGGTTGGCGGCTCGGCGCGGTCGCTGCGGTGGCGATGATGCTCGGCTGCGGTGTGGTCGACCCCCCGGTCGAGGCTGCCGCGGCGGAGCTCCGGGTCCGACATCGTGATGCGGGCGTCGATGCGGGGCGAGACGGGGGGCAGGACGCGGGTGCCGCTCGAGACGGTGGCGGCGACGCGGGTGCGGGACTCGACGGCGGGTCGCCGACGTCGCTGGACGGCGGGTCGCCGACGTCGCTGGACGGCGGGTCGCCGACGTCGCTGGACGGCGGGTCG
>CAIKNO010000297.1 GCA_903828805.1 uncultured Sandaracinus sp.
GATGGGCAACGCGCTGTGCACGAGCGACGCGGACTGCCCGACGTCTGACCTGGAGTGCGGACGCCGCTACGTGTGCGAGGGCAACCCCGGCGTGTGCCGGGTGGGGCCGAGCACGTGCGGCGAGGGCCTGGTGTGCTCGCTCGGCGGGTGCGTCGATCCGAGCACGACGGCGGTGTCGGGCGGCGGCGCGCCGGGGGTGGCGGGGATCTCGTGCTGGGATCTCGACGAGAACCGGACGTGCGATGCGGCGAGCGAGGACACCAACGTCGATGGCCGCTGCGACGCGCTCGACTGTCGGGGCGCGGCGGGCAGCGCCGGCGAAGCGGGCCCTGCGGGTCCGGCCGGTCCGGCGGGTGAGCCCGGCGTGGCGGGGCCCGAGGGTCCGATCGGCCCGATGGGCCCGATGGGCATGACCGGTGAGATGGGTCCGATGGGCATGGCCGGCGCCACGGGCCCTGCGGGTCCGACGGGCGCGACCGGCGCGACCGGGCCCCGGGGCGCTGATGGCGCGGGCGCGGGCACGTTCTCGTACGTCATCCCCGGCATCGCGTGCACCGCGCAGACCGGTTCGACCTCGGGCGATCCGGGCGGCTGCGGTCCCGGCTCGACCCGGACCGACGGATCGACCGGATACCCGTGCCTCCTGCGATCCACGGGCGCGTTGCAGACGTACATGTGCCCGCTGATCCTGCCGAACGGAGCGCAGATCAACGCCGTGCGCGTGCACGGCTTCGACGGCAGCGCCTCGGGCTACCTCGAGGGTCAGATCTGGCGGGTCCGGAAGGACACCTTCGGCTTGAACCTGTTCTCATCCACGGGCGCGAACTGGCGCAGCAGCGGCGTGGCCGCGACGCCGAACACCGTCGAGATCGAGGTCTACCCCAGCACCGACGCGCCCCACGTCGTGGATCCCAACTACAGCTACGTGGTCGGCATCGGCGTGGCCGGGGACGTGGTGTACGGCTACGGGGTCTCGGTGACCTACACGATCCGGTAGTCGGGCGAGGTGAACGGCGAACCTGGCCGCCGCCGTCCCGACGGCGGGGCCCGGTTCCCTGTTGGGTGCCGTCGTCGGCGGGTGTATCGTGCTTGCACTTCCCAGCAGGAGACCTCGACGATGAGCGAAGCGAACGAAGAGACCCTCGGCGCCGGTGCGGCGGGACCGCACGGGAGGTCCGTTCGCGCGGCCTTCCGGCCATCGCGGTGGGCGGCCGCCGCGCTGATGAGCGTGCTGTCTTTGGGGTGTGATCCCCAGTCGACGACGGTGCAGCTGATCGTGCAGACGGACCTCGAACCCGGGGTGGACTTCGCGTGGGCGGAGGTCGCGCAGATCGATCCGATCCCCGAGCTCGACGGCGAGCGCGTGTACCCCGGGACGGAGATCCGGGTCGTGACCGGGGACCGTTTCCGCGAGGGCGAGACGCTCTCGCGCTTCGAGGAGGTCTCGGAGGGGACGATCTACTTCCGCGCGCGCCTGCGACGGGTCGACGGGACGCTGCTGGTGGAGAACCGGGTGGTGTCGCGGACGGTGGCGGGCACGAACGTGGTGAGGATCCGCCTGGATCGCAACTGCGTGGGCGTCGAGTGTCCGGTGGC
>CAIKNO010000298.1 GCA_903828805.1 uncultured Sandaracinus sp.
CGGTGGTGCTCGAAGCGCGCGTCGGAGCGCTCGGCGCGGCCCGTCTGGGCCCGGGTGCGCGCGAGGCCGAAGGCGACGTTGTCCACGACGAGCAGGGTGCCCCCGGGCCGCAACGCCTCGACGAGGCGGCGCACGACCGCGCCGGGATCGAGGAGATGGTTCCAGCTCCGGAGCACGAGCGCGTGGTCGAGGCTCCGCGGGGCGAGCGGCACGGTCTCGCCTTCCCCCCGCACGAGCTGCGCCCACGGCCACCGCGCGCGGAGCGCCTCGAGGTCGGCGTGGGGATCGACGCCGAGGTAGCGGACGCGACCCTGGGCTGCGGCCTCCGCCCACACGTGCTCGTAGGGCCCCTCGCCGCAGCCGAGATCGAGCACGTCGCCGGTCAACGCGGCCAGCGCCGCGACCACCTCGGCGTCGTCGCGCGTGAAGGGGTCCTCGTCGAGGCGGGGCTCGAACATGCCCGTGCAGCGCGCCCGGTGGGCGCAGCCTTCGCAGAGTGACGCGGGCCGCAGGGGCCGGAGATCGGCCGCGAAGTCGTCCGGCGCGGGCTTGCCGGACACGTCCAGGTAGGCCTGACCGAGGCCGTGCTTGATGCGTTCGATCTCGGCGTCGGCGAAGTCGCGGGTGTCGGTCCTGAAGCGCGCGATGCGGTAGGTGCCCTCGCCCTCGGCGGAGACGGCATGACGCACGAAGAGCTCCCGGCCGCGGTCCCAGGGGGCGATGCCGAGCGGGCCGTCCCGCAGCGGGCAATGGTCGGCCGGCGCCGCGGTCGCGACCTGGGCCTCGAAGGTCCACGAGAACGAATTCGAGCGCGGGGCGCTCGGTGGCCGCCGCAGCTCGGCCGTGCCGTGGGCCTCGGCGTAGCCACGGAAGAGCCCGGGGCAGGGGCCGCGGCGGCTGCATCCTCCGCAGGTCTCGTCCGGCTGGATGTTCAGGGCCTCGTCGACGGGGAAGAAGTCGGGCTCCCCGATGTCGGTCATCGTCGCGAAGCGATGGGTCTTCAGGTCGTCGAAGAGGTCCTCGAGGCCCGGGAGCAGGCAGTGCGGGATGCCGTCGTGGCCGAACGTGGGGCCCGCGCGGCCCTGCTCGGCGACCTTCGCCTGGCCGTGACGGATGGCGGCGGCGACGCGGTCAGCGACGGTCGAGACGCGCTCGGTGATCGCATCGAAGAGCCGCGCACCGCCGCCCTTGGGCTGCGTCATCGAGAACTTCAGCCGAAGGTCGGGGTAGGGGAGCAGCGCGTCGACGAGAGGCCGCAGATGCTCGACGTTCTGCTGCGTCACGACGCAGTTGATCGTGAGGTCGAGGCCGCGTCCGGAGAGGTTCTGGACCGCACGGAACGCGGCGTCCCACGACGCGCTGCGGACGAGGCGGTCGTGGATGCGGCCGACCCCGTGCAGCGACATGTAGACGTAGCGGAGGCGGCGCGCGAGCAGGCGCTCGACGACCTCGGGGTAGGCGAACACGAGTCCGTTGGTGACGAAGCCGAGATCCATATCGAGCTGCGCGACGAGCGTCGCCCACTCGAAGAGCTCGGGGCGGATCGTCGGCTCGCCGCCCGAGAGCACGACCATCCCATGGCCGAGGACCTTGGCGCGGTGGATCTTGGCGACGACCTCCGCGTCCGTTCCATCGATGTGCCGAACGTCCGCGGTGTGGCAGAAGGTGCAGTTCTCGTTGCAGCCGTAGCCGACCTTGACGAGCGCCTTGCGGGTCGCCCACCCCGAAGGCGCGGCGCGCCGCGGGGCTGCCTTTGGGCGCATGCGGGGTCGGGGCGCGTCGGCGTCCATCGTCAGCCCTCCCACGCGGCCGCGGCGGGGCCGGGCAGCGCGAGCGCGAGGTGCTCGGCGTGCAGCTCCTCGAGCTCCTCGAGCAGCGCGGCGCCGATGCGTGTGGGCCGGGCGTGCTGCCGGAGGGTCCGCAGGCCCTCGTCGTTGCGGGCGATCACGTCCCCGAGACGTGCACGCACCGAGCCGTCGCCCGACGCGCTCATCCGGCGGTACAGCTCGGCGACCGCGACGAAGGCGTGCACCGCGAGCAGCACGCCCCAGATCGGCCGCGGGTCCGGGCGGACCGGCGAGCGGACGAGCGTGCCCGCGGGGTTGTCCAGCAGGGCGTCGTGATAGGAGGCCAGGTTCGCCTTGTTGTGCTGGAACTCGTGGACCATCGCCTCGGCCATCGTGGGCAGGTTCGGATGCAGCGTCAGGTAGCACGCGCCGACGTACTCCCGGTACGACGCCGAGAGGTGCTTCACCGGGTCGTGCCCGACGGGGAAGAGCACGAACGACGAGAGGGCCATCTCGTCGACGACGATGGGCAGATGTCGGCGGATGAGCGCGAGCGCGCCCTCGAGCGCGAAGGTCCAGGCGGCGGGGTCTTGGCCTCCGAGCGAGACCGCGTTGCCCTGCTTGTCGGGGTGGGCCTCGAGGTGGGCGTCGGGGTTGGGGTCGACCCGGCCGAAGCGGATGCCGGGCGCGAGCTCGACGAACGCGGGGGTCACGGTGAGCGCGGGGTCGTCGAACGCGCGCAGGGCCTCGGGGTCGAGGGCCACCTGCCGCGTCGCGCGTCGCTCGCTGCCGATCGAGAGCATGCCGGGATGGATCGTGACGTGCGCGTCCGCGGGCCACGTCAGGGACACGCCGAGGCGGACGCTGACGAGCCGTCGCCCCTGCACGCGATGCGGAGCGAGCGCGAGGCCGCGTCGCGCGAGCTCGAGCGCCCAGGCGTCGCCCGCGTCCTGCGGTCGATCGAGGCGCGCGAACATCGCAGGGATGGGTTCGAGCAAGACGTTCACCGCGTCGTCGGGCGCGCGGCGGGCGAGGTCCGCGAGGGCGCGGGCGACCCGGCGGTCCCCGACCTGGGCGTGACCGCGGAGGAGTCGCCATGCCTCGGCGCGCCGCAGGGTCGAGAGGCGCCGGAGCGTCGGCGTCTCGGCGCCGCGCTCGTCGGGCAGCAGCAGCCCCGTGCCGGCGGGGCCCTCGTCGGCGCGCGCGCTCGTCGGGCTCGGCATCACGCCGTCGGCGGGGCGTCGGCGGTCGGGGAGGCCGCGACCACGGGGCGCATCGCATCGTAGCCATGCGCGCGCACGTAGTTCACGTGCAGGCCCCGGCAGTCCGCGTCGTGGACGCAGGTCCGGCAGCGCAGGGCCTTGGTGTGGTAGCCCGCCTCCACGTAGCGGCGCGTGAAGCGGAAGATCTCGAGCCCTCCCTCTCCGTCGAGCATCGCCGCGTCGAGGGTCGGCGGCTCCGTCCGCGGCGCGCGTCCCAGCACGCACGCCGGCACCCCGGAAACCGGGACCGGATGGCGGAACGCATCGAAGAAGGCGCGGAGATCGACGTCGCCCTCCGCCGATTCGGAGAGCTTCTCGTGCGTCGGCTGCAGGAGCGCGAGGCGGGCGGGCGCGGTCGCGAGGCTGCGCAGCCAGGGCTCGGTCTGCTTCGAGAGGGCGACGATGACCTCGAACGTGCCCTCGAGTGCGAGCAGACGCTCGGCGGCCTCGACCGTGCGCACGTGCACCGCGGCCACGCGGCGCCCCTCGAGGAGCCCGGACCCCAGGGCCTCGGGCAGGCCCTCGATCGAGTCGAGCTCGAGCTCGAGGGTGTCGAGCGCCGGGTGCGCGGCGAGCACGTCGAGCGCGCGGTCGAGCGTGGGCGCGACGAGCCATGCGCGCTGGATGCGCGAATCCTCGAGGCGCTGGCTCAAGGCCCGTGGGGCCGACGCGGGCTTCGGCGCGCCCACGACCGGGAGCGCGCGGCGAGGCTTCTTGTCGACCGCGGGATCGCGCAGCGCGTCGGGTCCGAGCCCCGCAGGCAAAGACTGAATTTCCGCGACGTGCTCGTCCGGACCGCCGAAGTGCAACGCCCGCTTGGCGCTCGCGGGATCGCCGCCGAACACGACGGGCCGGTTCTTCTCGGCCTCGGTGTCGATGCGCACCCGCGCGAGGGTGTCGCCGGCGAGCGTGTCCCGCGCCTCGTAGAGGGTGTTGCAGAGCGACTCGAGGTAGCAGTACCGGCATCGCCCTTCGCGCTCGCGGCAGTCGAGGTCTTCCCCGGTGGCGAGCAGCCGCTGGAACTCTTCCTTGCGGCCGCGGACCTCGTCGTTGAGCTTGTAGGGATCCTGGATCAGGTGCTCGAACCCCTCGAGGTGCGCGGGGGGGAAGCGGTTCAACCAGATGTGCATCCCGGGGCGCTTCGTGTACTCGAAGGCCTCCCGCAGATACGGCTGCATCTCCTCGAGGTCGTAGAACAGCGTGGTGCGGCCCTCGGTGAACGCGCGGCCGAAGGGGACGACCTGCAGGAGGTCGAACTCGTGCACGCCCCACGAGATGAACAGATCGAGCATCTCCTTGAGATGCTTCACGTTCGCGCGGTTGATGACGATGTCGACGTTGACGATCGGCCGCCCGGTGCGGTCGCGGGTCTCGAGCGCACGGCGAAGCCCCGCGCTCTCCTGCTCCCACGCGCCCTTCACGCCCACGAGGGCGTCGTGCACGCGCGCGTTGGGGCCGTGCAGGGAGAAGGTGATCTCGTCGAGGCCGGCCTCGATGCAGCGATCGACGAAGTCCTGGTACTGGAAGAGGCGACCGTTGGTCACGGTCTGGATCTTCGAGTAGCCGGCCTTCCGTCCGAGCTTGATGAAGTCGACGTAGTTCGGGTGGATGGTGGGCTCGCCGCCCGAGAGGATCAGGCGGGTCGCGCCGGCCCGCCGCCCGTCGAGGATCTGCGCCTTGACCTCGTCGCGGTCGCGCATCCGACCGTCGTGGGTGTCGGAGTCCAGGCAGAACACGCAGCGGTTGTTGCACTCGAACGTGAGGCGCACCCAGTTGCGCTTCTCGTGCGCGGCCTCCTCGTGCGAGAGGACCTTGCCGTCGGCGTCGGCGCTGCGGGCGGTCGACGCGCCGGCGTGGGCGGCCTCGTGGGGGGCGAGCATCGCGGCAGCATAGCGGTTTCTGCGGCCGACATCCGCGTCGTCGGGTCGAGGGCCTCGCGCACACGCCGCAGTTCAGCGACACTCCACCCCGTCCATGTCTCCCATCGTTGGCCCCCTCGTCCTGCACCCGCCGACCACGGTGGCCCGCGATTTCATCGACTATCCGTACTTCTCCGACCTCGGCGCGGTGCAGCTCGCCGCGGTGCTCCGGAGCCAGGGCCTCGAGGTCCGACTCGTCGATGCGTTCGCGTTGCCGGGGAGCACGCTCGCATGGCGAGACGACGGGCGGGCCCACCTCGGCGCCTCGGTCGACGAGGTGCTCGCGGCGGCGCGCGCGGCCGGACCCTGCGAGACCGCCATCGTCGCGTACACGCCGTTTCATCGCCCACCCCACCGGGACGACGTGCTCGCCGCGGTGCTGCAGGGGCTGCGGGCGATGGGCGTGCAGCGGCTCGTGCTCGCGGACTGTCATCAGTCGGGCCAGCACCACGTCGAGGTCGCGGGCGAGGCGGTGCTCGCGGCCTACCCGGAGATCGACGCATGGGTGAAGTACGAGGCGGAGGTGACGGTGCCTCGGCTCCTCGAGTCGTTCACCCCCGGGGTGCATCGGGGCGTCTCTCCGCGGCTCGACGACCTTCCGCCGCCGGCGTGGGACGCGGTCGACCTCGACGCGTACCAAAGGTTCCACGCGCGGGTCGTGGCGTCGCTGGGGCGGCCGGCCTGGGCGTTCCCGATCGACGGCCGCACCGTGCCCGTCGTCACGTCGCGGGGATGTCCGTTCTCGTGCACGCACTGCAGCTCGAACCCCGAGCGCCTCGCGGGCGAGCCGAAGAAGCAACGGCGACCCGCGCCCGAGCGCTTGCGGGAGACCCTGCGTGCGCTGGTGCAGCAGACCCGGCCGACCCGGCTCTTCGTGCTCGACGAGCTGGTGAACGTCAACGAGCGGCACTTCGACGCGTTCCTCGAGGAGACCGAGGCGCTCGGTGTGGCGTTCGAGGTCCCGAACGGCATGCGGGCCGACTACCTCCACGTCCGGCACCTCGCGTCGATGAAGGGGCGCGTCACCACCGTCAGCGTGAGCGCGGAGAGCGGCTCGTTGCGGGTGTTGCGCGACGTGGTGAACAAGCAGCTCGATCTGCGCGAGATCGTGCGGGTCGCGCAGGAGGCCCACGAGGTCGGCGTGCCCCTGCTGGTGCATTTCATGATCGGGCTGCCCGGTGAATCGCGGGAGGAGATCAACGAGACGCTCTCGTTCGCGATGGACCTCTGGGACCGGTTCCGCGCGTTCCCCGCGGTGCAGTTCGCGACCCCGCTGCCCGGCACGCCGATGGCCGCGGAGGTCGTGCGGCGAGGCCGCGTGCTGCCGCTCGTGGAGGACTGGGGCCCGGTGTTTCAGCACGGGCCGCGCCGCGACGAGGAGCGCGCGGGCGAGGTCACGGTCGAGCTGCTGCGCGAGTTCAAGTGGACGTTCGACCGGCGGCTGCGCGCGTCCTCGGGGCCCGAGAAGCTGATCGTGAACCTGACGTACGCGTGCAACAACCGCTGCACGTTCTGCGCGGTCGGGACGCGCACGCAGTTCCACGGGCACACAGAGAGTCAGCGGGCGCACCTGCGCGACTACCGGGCGCGGGGCGTGACGATGGTCGACTTCGACGGGGGCGAGCCGACGTTGCACCCCGACCTCGTCGCCACCGTCCGCTACGCGCGGCAGATCGGCTACGAGCGCGTCAACGTCACGACGAACGGCCGCATGGCGTTCTACGAGGACTTCGCGCGGAAGCTCGTGCGCTCTGGCCTGACGACGTTGCTGTTCAGCGTGCATGGCCCGGATGCGCGCTCGCACGCGCAGCAGGTCGGCGTCGCGGAGGCGTTCGAGCAGACCACGGGCGGCATCCGGAACTGCGTGAAGCATGCCCCGGCCGGGGTCGAGCTGGGCATGAACGTGACGCTCACCAAGAGCAATACCGACAAGCTCGAGGAGCTCGCGCAGCTCGCGTGGGACCTCGGCCTGCGCTGGATGAACGTGCAGTTCCTGACGCCGTTCGGCCGCGCCACCCGGATGATCGCGCCGGATCTGGAGCACGCGGCCGCCGTCACGCGCGGCGTCATCGAGCGGTGGCGCGACCGAATGAAGGTGCAGGTGATCAACCTGCCGTTCTGCATGCTCCCGGGGCTGGAGTCGCACCTCGAGGGAGACCTGCTGAAGCTGTCCCGGCACATGGTGTTCGTGAACAACGAGGACGTGAACCTCGCCGAGTACCTCGCGGAGCGACGGGTGCGGAAGCCCGTCTGCGCGGGGTGCACGCGGGCCGTGTTCTGCGGTGGGTTCTACGAGCTCGACGAGGTCCCGGAGCCGCCGTGGCTCATCGCGCCGGAAGACCTGGTGCGCAAGCGACCCGACCCGTCCGCGGCCTGAGCCCGGGCGTTCGACGCGGGCGCCGGCCAGGGCAGCGCGCACCAAGCTCGCCGGAGAGGTCCTGGTGCGCGGCTCGGGATTGCCGTTCGCGGTCCTGCGGCTATTCAACGGGTACGGCCCCGGGGATCGACCGGGGCCCTGGCGCCGCGGGGCGCTCCGTCGTGGTTCGGACGGTGATGCAGGCAACCCCGAGGATCGCGCACTCGTCCTGCACCCCGCCCGAATCGGTCATCACCAGCCGCGCGCGACAGCGCGCGCGGGCCATCGCGGCGTATCCGAGCGGCGGGACCAGGCGGACGCCCGCCTCTCGAAGGAGCCCCGGCAGCGGTCCGGACGCGAGCCGCTCGGGGGTTCTCGGGTGCACGGGAAAGAGCACCGGCATCGTGCGTGCGAGCTCGGCCACGGCGCGGACGAGGGCCGCGAACGTGTCGGGATCGTCGACGTTTTCGGGACGGTGAAGGGTGACGAGGGCCTCGCCCGAAGGGCTCGCGTCGGCGCCATGCAGGACGCGCGATGACCCGCGATGCGGGGGACGGGCCGAAAGGACGCCCCCGGGGCGCGCTGAACCCGCCGCGCGCGGCGCTCTCAGGCCGCTCTCAGCGCGTGGAGGGATGCCCGTCGAGCTCGATGCGCACGACGCCGAGGCTCGAGGTCACCAGCAGCGCATCCGGCGTCCGCGGGTCGCGCAGGAGGTGCCGCACGAAGCGGCCGACGAACCACCTGCGCAGGTGCGCGCCCGACGCGGCGTCCAGTTCGGTGACCCAGCCGTCGAGGTAATTGCCCGCGTACAACCGTCCGCGTCGCGCGTCGAGGAGCAGCGGCCGGACGCCGAACCCGACCGAATGCGTGCGAAGGAGCGTGCCCGTGTCGTAGTCGAGCACCGCGACCAGCCCGAGCGTCCCGACCCCGACGTAGGCGCGTCGGTCCTCGAGGTTCATGTCGCAGCCATCGGAGAACGCGAGCCACGCCCAGGGCAGGTCTTCGCCCAGCCGTCGCACCACCGAGAGATCGTCGCCGACCGCGAGCGCGAGGTAGGGGCGGCCTTCGATCGGAAAGAGCGGCGTCGATGCGAAGCAATACAGGCCTTCGCGTCGGAACGGGTCGTAGCGCACCTCCTCGGGGGCGATGGGCAGCGGCCGCGCGTCCGTTCGTCGCAGCGAGTCGAGCTCGAAGCGCTCGACCCAGTCCATGCCGTCGTCGAACGCCAGCACGGCGTCGGGATCGACCTGCGGCACGTGCACCAGCGTCGAGACGTGCCGCCCTTCGGGGGCCTCGGCGAGGGTGGCGAACGGAGGCCGCGCCGACACCCGCAGCAGGCCCATGCTGCCGCCGACGAGCAGCGCCCCGCCCTCCCGCAGCACGCTGAGGGCATAGAGGCCCCCGAGGTCTTCCCGGCACGCGATCGATGGACGGGCCTCGGGCGAAGCCGATCGGTCGAGCGGCGGCAGGCCCACCGCGCACAGCCCGCCGCGAAACACCGCGCCCGCGTGGCCGCCTCCGTGCGAGTTGCGCTGCACGGTCGTGAAGAGCGTGCCCTCCTCCGCGGCCGGGAACAGCTTGCGGGGATGTCCGTCGACGGGCACCCGCGTGCCCGGCTGGCACGTTCGGAGGGAGGTGTCGCTCTCGAGGATCACCGCGACCGCGTCCTGCCCGACGACGCGCCGGAAGTCGTCGCAGCGGGCGCCGTCGATCTCGGCCATCCAGGCGAGCAGACAGGCGCCGATCCACGCCCCCACGGGCAGCACCATCGGCAATCGCGCCGCCGCGCCGGTGGGGAGCCGGGTCCACACCGCTGTCATCGCGAGCGCCGCCACTGCGCCGCGGACCATCCACGGAACGGCCCACGCGAGCATGCTGCCGAAGGCGAGCGACTCGTACGCGAAGAAGGAGAGCATCAGCGCGATCGACGCGCGGCCGATCCACCGCGCAACCGCCGCGAGAAGGCCCGCGC
The DNA here is from genome assembly GCA_903828805.1 of uncultured Sandaracinus sp. Lineage (GTDB taxonomy): Bacteria > Myxococcota_A > Polyangia > Polyangiales > Sandaracinaceae > Sandaracinus. The sequence goes on from CAIKNO010000298.1 coordinate 9,297, forward strand.
GGCGCTGACACGCGGCGTCAAGAAGGAGCACGGCCGCGAAGGAGGCGAGGGCGACCCCCGGCCACGAGAGGAAGTTCGACAGAGCGGCGAGCCCGGAAGCGAATCCCGCCCAGGCGAGGGCGCGCTCGAGGCCACGGCCCCACCGAGACGGCTGCGGTGCGGGCCAGAGCAGCGCCTCGAGGCGACGCGCCATGCCGTCGGTGCCTCGGGGCGCCACGGGGGGGACGCGTCCGACGGGTTCGATGGGCACCATGGGCGGCACGATAGGCCCGCCCGACGCAGCACGGCAACCGAGCGCCGCGAGACGACGGAGGAGACGGCTCGCGCCCCTTCGCGAAGTGGGGCTGGTCCGGCTTCGCGCGCTCCACCACGAGCCGCAACGGGCCCTCGTCGGTGTGGAGCGTCTCCCCGCGCATGGCGGGTCGGCGTCCGGTGGGAGCGGCACCTCGAGCAGCGATGCGAGCGGGGAGGCGAACACGTGATCCGCGGGGGCATAGCGCGCCATCGTCCCGTCGAACGCGAGGATCCCGGCGGCGTCGATCCGCTCCAACTCCGGGATCAGGGCGCGCATGAGCGCGCTGCCGTGGCGGGCCTCGAGCGCCCGGAGATCGCCGTGACCATCGGCCATGAGGTCGGTCATCAAGTCGAGGGCGGCGTCGGTCCCGGGCGCCATCGGAAATACCTCGTATCGGGCCTCATCGGGATCGACGACGGTCCCGCCTGCCGCGCAGTCGTACGAGCACTCTCCCATCATCCGGGAGCTGGCAAATCGTCCGAGCCCGACCGTGTCGAGGTGGATCCGCTCGTTGCCGGAGTCATACGACAGCGAGAACGCACCCGACGTCAGGAACGCCGTGCGCACCACCACGAGGCTGTTGATCCGATGCACCAGCGTGAAGTCGAGCCCGGCGTCCTGCAGGACGGGTTGCAACACCTGTCGAAGCGCGAGGAAGGCCCGATCGAGTTCGAGCTCTTCCTCCGGCGTGTGCGGGCGGTTCTGGAGCGGGGTCAGCTTGTGGATGGTGACCGTCGTCGGTCCGAGGGCGAGGGTTCGCAGCAGCCCAGCGACGAAGACGTCGTGCGGTTCGTGCGGCAGTCCCCACACGAGAACGAGGCTCACCTCGTCGAACCCGAGCGTGAAGGCCTCCTCGAGGATCGCGCCGACGTCGTCGAGCCGCTCGGTGAGCGCATCACCCTCAGCAACGTCTTCGGGGCCTGGCTCTGAATCCCGCAACTGAGGCGGTTGTCACCGAACCGTCGCACGCGAGCTCCGCCTCGAGCCACGTGAGGTCCTCGTCGAGGTCCGGTGGCCGGACGAGCTTCTCGGTGCTGCACTGGCAGAACGAACAGAGCTGCGGACAGAACGGGATGTGGACGTGGAGGAAGTACGGGTGGCCCTCGCCCTTCTCTGCGAAGCGACGTCGCCATCGCGCCGTGATCTCCCGGGCCGACAGCCTCACGGTCGAGGGGCGAAACCCGCGGAGCGAGGTCAGCGGCAACCGTCGCTGGATCATCGCCACGTTCGGTGTCTCCTCGTGCGCCCCCGGCGCGCTGTCACGGCCGCAAGAGAGCATCCTCCGTGGCGGGGCCCCGGGTCGAGTGGGACGCACGGCCCGCTGGCATCGAAGCCACCCGTCCTCGCTGGCGGCGACGCCGACGAGCGACCGAGGAGTTCGAGCCCGCGGCTCGGGGCGGAGCCGATCACGGCGCGGGGAACATGGCGTCCATGCCGGCGCGCAGCTCGGCGCGGCGGAGCCTCCCGGGCTCCACGGCCATGGTGCGATACGAGAACGAGTCGTCGGGGAGCGAGAGGCTGAGCCCACGGGTGCCGTCCGGGGCGTTCTCCGTGACCGTCGGCGACGAACCCCCACCGACGAACCAGTGGCCGCTCGAGAGCCGCTGCGCGCTCCCGCAGCAGATCGAAGCGGTCATCTCGGCATCGACGATCGCCTCGAGCAAGGTGGCCGTCCGGGCGCTCTCATCGATGGTGGATCTCGGCGTCGAGGACGGTCACGGCGGGCGGGCCCCCCACCGCCGTGAGGTCGGCGTGTGCGCGCGGGACGTACGCCAGGATCGGGTCGTTGCCCTCGGGGGTCGGTCGAAGGTCGTGCATGTCCGTGTCCGCCCTGAGGGCCTGGATCGTGCGGACGAGGCGTCCGTCCAGGGTGCGCAGCTCGTAGCGGCCGATGCGGCTCACGGGGTCCACGGCCCACCACGCGACGATTCCCTCCGGCAGCGCCGTTGATCGGCGAGGGTGATCGTTCCGCCCGAAGGGACGCCCACGTCGAAGGTCACGGTGCCTTCCGGGCAGCGCACCGCGTGGTCGAGCACGTCGGCCGCGTCGGACGTCGCGGCCGCGCGTCGGGGGGGGCGCAGCGCCTCGTCCATGGTGTCCGCAGACGGACCCGACGGGTGAAAAGGAGCGTGCGGTGTGCTCACCATCGACCGCGGGCGAGGGACCTCGACGCCACGCGCTTGGGAGCGTGCTGCGCGTCGAAAGGAACGCGACGCTCCACGAGGCGGTCGATCGCCTCGTTCGTGAGCCGCTTGACGTCGACAGCGTCGCGGAGCGTGCCCGCAGGCACGGCCTTGCCGAGGACCACGTCGCGGAAGTTCGCGAGCATCCGTGCATGCTCGCCCCCTTCTCCCGCGAGCGTCACCGGCGCTTCGGAACGGCGCTGAAGGGTCACCCGCGGTCCCTGACGTTTCCAGACGATCGTGTCCACGCCCGCCTCGTCTCCGAGGACGATGGTCTGTTCCGTCACCGACGCCGTGTAGTCGAGGGTGACCTTGGCGCTCGTGCCGTCGAAATCGAGGCCGAGCTCGAGCCACTCGGGGATGCCGTCTCCTCGGAACTGAGCGTCGGTGACCCGGCCGGTCGTCGCCCGAGCCGCGTGGCGTGTGATCAGGATCGCGTGATAGAGCAGCTCCCGGAGCGATTCCTTGGCCCACGTGGACGGCGCGTCGTTCGACCCCGCCCGCGTTCGCAGCTGGTAGTGCGCGCGGCCCGGCGGGGCGACCGACCGGAGGTGCTCGAGCCCCGTCGCGAACAGCAGGTTGTGAGCCGGAAGGACGCGGGCGCTCGAGGCGTCGCGCAGCCGGTCGAGGGCTTCGGCGTCCTGCACCGATTCGGTCACGGGCTTCTCGATGAGCACGGGAAGGCCGTGCGCGATGGCGAGCCGAGCCAGCGCGAGGTGGCTGTGGGTGGCCGAGGCGATGAGGACCCCGTCGGGCTTCATCGCGTCGATGGCGGTCTCGAGGTCGCGGTAGGCAGGGCAATCGCCGAACGGGCCCATGTCGGCGTCCGGCGCGTGCGGCGAGACCACGGCGTCGATGACGATGCCAGGCACGTCGGCTGCGGCCCGTGCGAGTTTCCGCGCTTGCCCGGCACTCCCGATCAGCGCGAGTCGGAGCGGCCGCGACCGCTCGCTCGACATCACGGGGAGGTGGGTTCGTCTCGGTCGCTCGGGCGTGACGGCCTCGACCTCCGCGAGCGAACGCTCCGAGGCACGGTCGCGAAACAGCTCGGGCACGTCGCCGAAGTGGCGCGGGAACTTCATCTCGACGGAGTCTGATTCCGGCGCTTCCGCGCGGAGCTGCTCCAGCGTGTAGGGGAGTCCGGGGACGGGCTCGAGTTCGTCGAGTCCGTGTCGGGCCACGTACGCCTTCCACAGGCCCGTGCAGAAGTTCGTGTAGCGGCAAGCGTCGCACGCCTTCGAACGAACCTTGCTGTTCGTGTCCTCCGCGACGGCCACGTGGAAGATGCCGTGGAAATCGGACCAGCCGCGAAATTCGCCGAGGAAACAGGGGGGGATGCCCTGACGAGCCCCGATGAAGAAGGGCTGCCCGAGGTCGATCGCTCGGTAGGCGGCCCGCTTCAGGGACGGCAGCACCTCGGAGATTCTCGGGATGAGGTGGGCGTTCTCGAGCGCTTTGTAATGCGGGGTGATGAACGTGAACGCGACGAGGACCCGTCCGGAATACCTGGCGTGGACGAAGCGCACGAACTCTTCGAGGTGAAGGTAGTTCCGCTCGCTGATGACGTGGTTGACCGTGACCGTCACCCCACGCGCGACGAGCAGCTCGATCCCGCGGACCGTTCGGGCGAAGTCGTTCTCCTTGAGCGTGAGCACCCGAGAGAGGGATTCGCTCGACGCGTGAAGGGACACCCACGCGTGGGTGAGACCCGCCTGCACCAGGCGTTCGACCTTCGCTTCCTTGTCGAGCAGCACGGCGTTGGTCGATATGTCCACCTGCGTGAAGCCGGTGCGCCGCGCGACCTGGATGAAGGTCGGCAGATGGGGGCTCAGCGTGGGCTCGCCACCGGTGATGTTCAGGCGCTTCAGTCCACGATGCCCTGCCCGCGCGATCGCACGGTTCATCTCGTCGGGGTGGGTCCAGAGATTTCGCGCCGTCTCGTTCGCGCTGCAGAAGGTGCAGTCTTGGTTGCAATTCACCGTGGGCCTGACCACGAAGACGGGATCGCGTCGACGGGCCTGCACGCGTTCCGGCGTCCACCTCTCCACCGGCTTGCTGCTTTGCTCGTAGAGGGCCCTGGGCCGATGCCGATAGGGTGTGAGCCCGGTCTCGCCATGGGTCTGGAGGTACCAGGACGGGACGCCCTGGCACTGGGCTCGCGCCGCGCAGGAGTCGCAGGCCTTGCCGAACGCGAACCCGGCTTGAAGCGGGCTCTTCTCCTTCGGGTGGAAGCGATGACGGTGGTGGTGTTCCGGGAAGTCCCGGAGGGCGCAGAGGCTGACGCCGGACGTGCGGTCGAGGGAGGCCGCGACGCCCAGCGCGGTGGCCTGGTCGAAGAACTTGGCGAGGCGCGCGCCACCGGTGCTCCACGGCGGCGCTCGGAACTTGGCCGGGAGGTTCCCTCGACCCGGCATGATCAGCCGGACGTTCGCGAGCGAGGGGGTGGCCCTGTGAAGGAGGGTCAGGAGCTCGCCGAGGTCTTGCGCGGCCTCCGACAAGAGGGGGACCTCCGCGCTGACCTGAACGCCTCGAGCGGCGAAGGCGCGCATCCCGACGAGCGCGCCCACGAGCGAGCCTTCGCGGGACGTCAGCGCGTCGTGCACCCGGGCGCGCGCGGAAAAGAATGGGACCAGCACGCCGGTGACTCCCCGCTCCCGGAGCCGGGCGACGTCGACGTCGATGGCGCTGGTTCGTACGATGATCTCGCGAAAGCCCGCTCTCTTGCCCGCTTCGAGCCAGGGGAAGAGCCGCTGCTCGTCGGCGGTTCCCCCGCGCAGCAGCAGCTGGTTGGGCGATCCACCGGTCTGCCACGCCCGTTCATCGATCACGCGGGCCTTCGAGCGGCCGCAATCGCAGACGGTGCACGAGAGCCCGCAGCCCCCGCCGATCCATTCCTCCCAATCGGACCGCGATCCGGACGGTCGGGCCGCCCCGGTCGTGGACCGGTCGTTGCGGTGGCCGCCGTTCACATACAACAGGGTCCTGGAGCGACGGACGTCGGTCAAGCGCGGAGCCGCCCGTGGTCCGCGAGAGACGAACGCCCGCGGTCTCCCGAGCGCGACCGAGAGGGCACTCCTCGAGGCGGAACGTGATCGGCGGTCCGCGGGCCGCGCGGTTGACGTTGGGCGGACGCGGGCGTTACCTTGCCGACCATGCTCACTCGACGAACCTTCGTGTCGGCCACGGCCGGACTGGCTGCCGTCTCCGCGGTGTCCGTGGGTCGAGCGCATGCCGAGCACCGGGGCTCCACCCGGCGGTCTTCGCGCCGCAACGGCGCAGGCGACCCCTCCGGCGAAGGGCCGAGCACGAATGCCCCCGCGATCGCGCAGGGGTTGGAGCTCGCCGGTGGCTATCGCGTCGCCGCGGCGTTCGCGCCCTTGCACGGGGCGTTGCCGTTCGTGCTCGAAGGCCACGGGGACCGCTTCCAGGTGGACGTGATGCGCCGTTCGGACGACAGCGACCCCGGCGTGTTCGACATCGACGGCCTCTCGCTCTTCGTCGCGGGCGGTCGGGAGATCTCGACGGCCCACGTCCGCGAACGGGGCGCCCGGGCGCTGGGGATGGCTCTGGCCCGTCGGGTCGCTGACGGCGCGTCGATGCCCCCGCTTCGCTCGCTCTCCGAGCGGCTGACCGCTCACCCCGACGGTCGGTTCCGCGTCGAGGCGTCGTCGGATCGCGCGTCGTCCTGACCGTGACCGCGCCCGTTCTCGGCGCCCTCTCACCCCCGGGTGATCGTCGCGCGCAGGTGTCGCTCGGCCCGTCGTGCACCCACGCCTGCACCTTCTGCGCGCAGCGCGCCACGCCGTCTGCGGCGAACGAAGATGTCGCCCCTCCGATCGAGGCGGTGGTCGAACGCACGCGGGCGCTGCGTGCCTCGGGGGCGCGGGGGGTGACCTTCGTGGGCGGGGAGCCCACGCTGAGGCCCGACGCGCTCGAAGCCGCGGTCCGCGCGGCGAAGGACGCGGGGTTCGTCGCGATCGGGATGCAGACGAACGGGCACCGTCTCGCGGCGCTCGCGCCCGTCCTCGCGGCCGCGGGTCTGACCGACGTGCACGTGTCCGTGCATGGCGCGGAGGCGGCGCACCACGACCACCACACCGGGCGACCGGGCTCCTTCGAGGCCTTGTGGGAAGGGGTGGCGGCGGCCCGGGCCCAGGGGCTGCGCGTGGTCGTCACGACCGTGCTGACCCGATCGAACTTCAGGGTCCTCGCGCCGCTGCCGCTCCTGTTGAGGACCCGCGGGATCGACGCGTGGCACGTGGCCGTCCCGCTGGCGCGCGGGCGTGCCGACGACGGGTTCGATCGCGTCGTGCCCCGCCTCGCCCTCGCGCTGCCGTTCGCGTTGCACGCCCTCGACGCCAGCCGGCGTCTGGGCTTGCCCGCCTTCGTGTCCGGCGCGCCGCTCTGCCTGCTCGGTCCCTTCGCTGTGCGCTCGCTGGACGTCGACGCGCCCGGAAGCCGGGGGTTCCATTCGGCGTGCGAGGAATGCGGGGCGCGGGCGGCCTGCCCCGGGGTCGATCCCCTCTACCTCGCGCGCTTCGACGGCGACGAGTTGCGCCCGCGCGCGGACGTGCCCCGCCGGGCGAGCGACGAGCCGTGGGCCGCGCTCTTCGTGGGGCCGGGGGAGCTCGCGCCGCCGAGGGACGGACCGGTTCACGCGCCGGCCCGCGCGTCCCGCGTGCACCTGCCGATGCTCGGCCGCACGAACCGCGCCGTGAACGAGGCGTCCACGCGCGCCACCCGGACGGGCGAGTCGCTGCGGGCGCTCTTTCCCGACCTCTTCGCGGGCGACGCGAAGGGTCCGCAGGAGGGCTGATGGCGAACCTCGGCTATCTCCAGGTCGTCCGGGGCTGCAACCAGTACTGCCGGTTCTGCTCGAACCCGGCGAGCGGCTTCTCGCTCGATCTCGACACCGCGAAGCGGGCGGTCGACGACTTCGCGGCCCGTGGCTATTTCGGGATCATCCTCACCGGAGGCGAGCCTTCGCTCTCGGACCTCATCCCGGACATCACGCGTCACGCCGTGTCGCTCGGTCTCCACGTGCGCATGATCACGAACGGCTCCCGGCTCGCGCGTCCGGGGCTGGCCGAGCAGTACGCCGAGGCGGGCCTCCATCATTTTCACGTCAGCATCCACTCCTCGGACGAGACGCTGGAGGACTTCCTCACCGGCGTGAAGGGCAGCCACGCGCTCGCCCTCGCTTCGCTCGAGAACCTCGGCCGCGTCGGGGCGACGGTGAACATCAACACGGTCATCAACCGGTTCAACGCGGACCACCTCGACCGCACGGTGCGCCACCTCGTCGGGCAGTTCCCGTTCCTGCGGCACTTCGTGTGGAACAACCTCGACCCCTCGATGGGGCGCGCGGAGACGAACCGCGACACCGCGCACCGCCTCGCGGACTTCGAGCTCTCCCTCGCGCGGGCGATGCGCTACCTGCACTCGACCGGCAGGACGTTCCGCGTGGAGCGGGTCCCTCTCTGTTACATGACCGAGTTCGCGTGGGCCTCGACCGAGACGCGCAAGATCATCAAGGGCGAGGAGCGCATCGTTCACTTCCTCGACGAGAAGGGCACGATCCGGCAGACGAACTTCGTGCATCCGAAGGCCGACGTCTGCAGGTCCTGCTCGCTCGACGGAATCTGTGGCGGGCTCTTCGAGCTCGGAGACCACTACGATCTCGGGGAGCTCTACCCGGTGTTCGTCGACGTGCAGGCCATCACCCGTCGGGTGATGGACGATCCCGATCCCTAGAGGACCGGGCTCGTCGACGCGTCCGGGCCTCGAGGAGCGCCGTCGACGGGGTCTGCGTCGACGGGGGCTGCGTCCACGGGGGCGGCGTCGATGGGGGCCACGC
>CAIKNO010000299.1 GCA_903828805.1 uncultured Sandaracinus sp.
GTTCACGAGCACCTCGTCGTCGCACATGATGGCGCCCTTGTACGCCATGAAATGCTTGAAGCTGTTGACCCCGTGGTCGCGGCACAGGGTCCCCATGTCCGCGTGCACGCTCTCGTCCCACCACGTGATCGCGACGTGGAAGGAGTAGTCCGTCGCGGACTTCTCGGCCCACCCGCGCCACGTCCGGTACGCGTCGAGGATCGGTTGCCGTGGCGACGGGATGACGAAATCGAGGATCATCGTCGTCCCGCCAGCCGCGGCCGCGCTCGTGCCCGAGAAGAAGTCCTCGGACGCGACGGTCCCCATGAAGGGCAGTTCCATGTGCGTGTGCGGGTCGATCCCCCCGGGCATCACGTACGCGCCGCCGCAGTCGACGACCTGAGCGCCGGCCGGCGCGTCGAGGTCGCGACCGACCGCGGCCACCCTCTCGCCGACGACGAGCACGTCAGCCCGGGCTTCCCCGTCCGCGGTGACGACCGTTCCACCCCTCAACAATGTGGCCTCGGACATGGCGTTCCTTTCGCGAGAAGCGGCGTGGCTCGTTCGTCTAGTGGTCGACCCGATCCCCGCACGCGTCGGGTCGACGATGCCGGCCGAACGGCCTGGCGATCATGGGCTGACGGCGCTCGAAGGTCGGCCCTGGCACCGGCTCGGCGGAGGCCTCCCAGCGCGCGTCCTGGCCGGGGCAGCAGGAGGCCCCGTCGAACATCTCCCGCAGACCGAGGATCGGCACGCCTTTGCGTCCCGCCTCCTCGATGTGCGGCCGAGGCCTCTGCAACCTCGCCCCGCGGATCTCGGAGACCGGGCTCACGTCGTCGTGGATGGGGTTCGACAACTGGGTGAGACCACACCGGACGACCTGCGACATGAAGCCTCCTCGGCGGAGTCGCAGACTACCCCAGGCCAACGCTTCCTTGGAAGCCCCTCCGGGGAGGGCATCGCAACCTTCGACGCGCGCGCGAAGGAGCCACGCAGGCGGCTCCGGCGGGGGAGTCCTCGACGCCGAGTCGAACGATTTGGAGTCCCGGAGCGACCCATGGCAAACGCCACGCCCCCCGGATGGGAGACGCGGCGTTCGACACGACGGCGTCGATGGCGGCACGGCACCTTCGTGCCGCGCGCTCGGGCTCAGTCCTTGGACTCGCTCGAGCCGAGGCCGAGCTTTTCCTTGAGCACGTCGCCGAGCTTGGCGCCGCCCGTGCGGGCCGGGGCGACCGGGCGCTGCGCGGCGCGCTCCTCGGGGGTGCGCTCCTCGCCGAACTTGATGACCGGCGCGTTCGCGTCGAGCTCCATCTTCTTCAGCGAGAGCGTCAGGCGGCGATCCGCCGGGTTCACGTCGATGATTTCGGCGCGGACGATCTGACCGTCCTGGACCACCTTGCGGGCATCGTCGATCCGGTCGTAGCTGAGCTCGCTCATCGGAACGAGACCCTCGACGCCACGCTCGAGCTCCACGAACACCCCGAAGTCGGTGATCGAGATGACGCGAACTTCCAGCATGGTGCCGGCAGGGTAGTCACCGGGGATCCGGGTCCACGGATCCTCGTACAGCTGCTTGATGCCGAGAGAGACCTTCTTCTCTTCGTGGTTGATCGAGAGGATGATCGCCTCGACCTCGTCGCCCTTGCGGTAGACGTCGGCGGGGTTGTTGATGCGCTGCGTCCAGCTGAGGTCGCTCTTGTGGACCATGCCGTCCACGCCCTCTTCGATGCCGACGAACACACCGTAGTCCGTGACGCTCCGGACCTTGCCGCGGATGATGTCACCCGGGTTGTACTTCTGGACGAAGACCGACCAGGGATCGGGCTCGAGCTGCTTCAGGCCGAGCGAAATGCGCTTGTTGACCGAGTCGACGTCGAGGATGGCGCACTCGACCTCCTGGCCGACCTCGAGCACCTTGCTCGGGTGCTTCGGCTTCTTCCACGACATCTCGCTGACGTGGATGAGGCCTTCGATGCCCGGCTGAAGCTCGACGAACGCGCCGTAGTCCGTGATCGACACGACCTTGCCGGAGATGCGCATGCCCGACGGGAAGCGCTCGGCGGCCGCGGTCCAGGGATCTTCGATGGTCTGCTTCAGACCGAGCGAGACGCGCTCCGTCTCCGCGTTGTACTTGAGGACCTTGACCTTGACCTCGTCGCCGACGTTGAACGCCTCGGACGGGTGGTTGACCCGGCCCCAGCTCATGTCGGTGATGTGAAGCAGGCCGTCGATGCCGCCGAGGTCGATGAAGGCGCCGTACTCGGTGAGGTTCTTGA
>CAIKNO010000300.1 GCA_903828805.1 uncultured Sandaracinus sp.
CCTGCTGAACCGCACGAAGAAGAATGGGCTCGAGGCCCAGGTCGGAGAAATGCACGCGGCTTGGTCGCACGGATCCGGGGAAACGCAAGCAGGGCCGACGGGCGCCGCGGCCCCGATCCGACGCGGCGCGCGGGGGCGCGTCACTCCGGGACCGTGCGGCGCTGCGCCAGCCGCCAGACGTGGTCGAGCACGCCCGCCACCTCGCTGTTCGGAGGCCGCTCGAGGGCGATCCCGAGCTTGTACTCGGAGTGCACCGCCGCGTCCGGCGCGTCCGCTCGCACGACCGTGCCTCCGAGCTGGAGCGCGCCGCTGCCCAGCCGGAACTCGACCTCCACGGGTGTGCCGACCGGCACCGGCTTCCCCACCGAGAGCCCGCATCCGTCGGGCGACAGGTCGAGCACCGTGGCCGGCACGTCGACCGCGGACCCTCCGACCCGCACGCGGGCGCTCCTCCAGAAGCGAGGCAAGGTCGCGCGGAAGGCCCTGCGTCGGTTGCCGGTGCTCGTGGCCGAGCTGTGCTGCGACTCCCGGGCACCGAGCAGCGCGTCCGGGACCATGACCTCGAGGGACTCGGCGAACGCGGCGCGCGCGACGTCCCCTCCCATGGGCGTGATCCGCACCGACTCGCCCTCGGCCTCCAGCTCGAGGACGCGGCTCCGCCGCAGGTTCCGCGCCACGTGCGAGCTCTTCCACGCGAGCCGGATCGACCACGAGAGCAGCCGGACCTCGTACTGGTTCCAGGCGATCCAGGCGCGGTGCACGCCCCCGTTCGCGAACTCGGCGAGGCAAGGCATCGCGTGGGATGGCGCGAACCCGTCCTGCTGCACCGGCGATGGCGAAAGCGGATCGACCGCCCATCCACGCGCGTCGAGGCGCGGACCTTCCGCGGGCGCATCGAGCATGGCGTCGCGGAGGGCGCCGAGCGCGGCCTGCGGATCTTCGGGTTCGATCGGGATGGAGCGGTCGCCGTGGACCAGCACCGGGCCGGGCGGCGAACCCTCCACCAGCACCGCGTCGAGCTCCGCGATGGGCACCACGAGCGCGTCCCGTTCGGGCGAGGCCGTCGTCGGATCGGGAAGAAAATGAAAGGTTCGTGACGCCAACACGAGCCGGCCTCGGGTCGTCACCGGGCCCTCGCGCACCGCGCAGCCGTCGACGAAGGCGCGGGCCTGGCCGGTCGAGGCCGCGCGGGCCAGCAACCACGTCGCGTGGACGTTCCGCGAGGCGGGGCCTTCGAGCCGGAGGGGCGCGCCCTCCGAGGACGTGAAGACGAGCGAAGCACCCGCCCGCGCCGACGTCGCGAGCCGAGCGGTGTCGAGCACCGGAGGCGACATCGCGAGCGCGCCCGGGCCCGCCTCGGGGGTCCACGTCAGTCCGCCGCCCCGGACCTCGACGCGCCCGGCCGAGGGCGCCCCCGACGCGGGATCGACCCGGGAGAGCCCCGCGGTGAGGAACACCGGGTCGGCAGGCCGCGGACGCGTGGCGAGCGCGAAGACCAGCTCCCCATGGAGCACGAACACCGCGCGCCCGCGGAGCTTCGCGGTGCCCGAGGCCGTCTTCACCAGGAGCAGCCGATCCTCGGCCGAGAGTTCCAGGCTCGTCAGCGAGTCGAGGGGGAGCGTCCAGGCCCGCGCGCCGAACACCGACTCGAGCCGCTGGGGCTCGAAGTGCAGCGCGTCGCCGGAACAGCGGACGTGCCCTTCGAGGGCGATGAGCCCGGTCTCATCCCTGAGCTGGTGCATCCGAGCGTCCCTCACGTCCCTGGCTGGGGCATCGGTCGATCCGCGCGGCGGCTTCAACGAACCCCGGATCGACCCTGCAGAATCACGCGCGTCCCCCATCGGCAACTCCCCGTCTCGCCCCCCCGGGCGATGCCAGCCCCGACCGTGAGGGATCCGTCGGCCGCCGTCGAGGGACTTGCGAGCGGGGCGTCACGGTCCGATCCCGACCTCGGTGGCGCGCGCTGCCGGGCCATGTCAGATCCCGCGCCGTCGTGGTCACGAATTCCATGAAACCGCCCTCCCGGGTCGCGGGCCCCCCCTCGGTGGAGGCACCCGCGCGTCCCGTGGTGGGCACGCTGGCGACCCGCGAGCCCGTGAAGGAACGCGGGTTCGACGCGCGACGTAGTCCAGACGAAGGCCCTGCCTCGGGGGACGCGGACGACGGCCCGGGGGCCGACGCGCAGAAGGTCGTGCCCGCCGTCGTGGAAGCGGTCAACGGCCGCGCCGACACCCGGGATGAAGTCCGCATGCTCCTCGGACGCCGCGCCCTCGGCGCGATGGCCGGGGACCTCGCCGCCGCCGCGCCTCCCGCCGGCAGCCTCGTCCAGCGGCAGCGCTGAGGGCGGCGCGCATGAAGGGCCCGCCGATGCCGGCCAAGGAGGCCGTGCGCGATGCCTTGCTCGCGGCGGTGCGACGCGCGCTCGAGGCGATGGTGCACTCCGCCCGCGAGACCCGCGCGGGCGCCGTCCACGAGGAGAACCGCTCCGAGGGCGACAAGGACATGCGGGCCACCGAGCAGAGCTACGTCGCGCGCGGCCAGGCCATGCGCGTCGAAGATCTCGCCGACCAGGTGCAGCGCCTCGAGACCACCGTGCTGCGGGCGTTCGCCCCCGGCGACGCGATCGCCCCCGGCGCGCTCGTGAGGTTGCGCATCGACGGCGAGCCGAGGCTCTTCTTCGTCAGCCTCCACGGCGCGGGCATCGAACTCTCGGTCGAGGGCGAGAAGGTGACGGTCGTCACCCCGAGCTCGCCGGTCGGCGCAGCGCTCGTCGGACGCCGCAGAGGCGAGGAGTTCGAGCTCCCGCAACGCGGCACGGTGCGGGAGTTCGAGATCGACGACGTGCGCTGACGGGGCCGAGGATCCGGCTCCACCCCCGCGCGCGAAGCGCCGCGGGGATGGACACCGCGCACCTCAGCGGGCGGCGGGGCGGACCTTGATCCGCGGGTCCCGCGGATCGGGGCGGCCCATCGCCTCGAGGAAGGTGTCGGCCACGTCGGGCGCGATCTCGACGTGGGACGAGGCCTGACCGACGCGGATGCTGCCGACGCTCTGACGTTCGATGCCGCCGCGGCGGCAGATCATCGCGAGGAGCCGTCGAGGATCGGCCCCGTGACGCTCACCCCAGCTGACCTGGAAGACCGTCCAGGCGCCGGTGTCGGGCGCCCATCCACCGGAGGGCGGCGCATCGTGGCTGCGTCCGGGGCGCGGCGCGAACGTGTCCCGTCCGTCGCGAAAGGCCGGCGCGGCGTGCCCTTCGAACGCCATCGCAGGCGCGCTGTCCCGCTCGAAATCCCGCGGCGGCGGGGACGACGAGCGGTGGTCGGGGGCCCCTGCGCCGAACCTCGACTCCCGCCCCGGAGGCGCGAACCTCTCGTTCCGCGGCGCGGGACGAGTCTCCCAGGGCGGCGCCGCGCGCGGGCCGCGCGGGCCCATCGACGGCGGGGCCTCGCGCGGCGGCGCGACCGGGCGGACGTCACGCGGCTCGGGACCCGAAGCCACCGGGCTGGCCGCGAGCAGACGGGCGATCGCCCTCACGGGCTCGCCCTCCGCGAGCACGCGCTCCGCGAGGCTGACGAGCCGAGGGTCGAGCGGCGTCGACTCGTCCGAGAGACGCGCCACGACGCGCGCATCGATCGAGGCGCGGATCGACTCGGCATCGGGAATGGGGGCCGTCCGGGCCCGAAGGCCCGCACGCCCGAGCACCCGGCGCACGCCCGGCAATTCCCGCGGCGTGACGAGCAAGGCGCTCGTGCCCTTGCGGCCCGCGCGGCCGGTCCGGCCGCTGCGGTGCGTGTACGCATCGGGGTCCGTCGGCGGGTCGACGTGGAGCACGAGGCCGATGTCCTGGACGTCGAGCCCGCGGGCCGCCACGTCGGTCGCGACCAGCGCGGAGATCGTGCCGCGCCGGAACGCCTCGAGGGCGCGCGTGCGCTCCCGCTGCGCCATCTCTCCCGAGAGCGGGGCGACCTGGAAACCGGCGTCGGCAAGGTCCTCGGTGATCTGGCCGACCGCGGCGCGGGTGTTGGCGAAGATCAGCGTCCGCGCGTCGTGCGCGAGCAGCAGGTTCACCACCGCCTCGAAGCGCTGGTCGGGATGAACCATGTGGATCACGTGCTCGATGTCGACGTTCGCCGCGCCGAGCCGCGTGCCCTCGATGTGCATCGGCTGCCGCTGCACGCGATCCGCCAGCCGGAGCACGTCGAACGCGAACGTCGCCGACACGAGGTGCGTCCGCCGCCCGGGCGGCGTCCGGTCGAGGATCGACTCGAGGGCCTCCCGAAAGCCGAGGTCGAGCATGCGGTCGGCCTCGTCGAGCACGACCGCGCCGATGCCCGAGAGATCGAGGGTGGCACGCTCGACGTGGTCGAGGATGCGGCCCGGCGTCCCGACGATGACGGGGGTCCGGGCGGCGAGCGCGCGGTGCTCGTCGCGGTAGCTCGCCCCGCCCGTGAGCGATGCGACGCGGGCGCCGAGCGGCGCGAGGAACCAGGTCAGCTCCTCCTCGACCTGCCGCGCCAGTTCGCGCGTCGGGGCGATGACGAGCGCACGCGGGCCCGAGGGGTGCGAACCCTGCGCCGCGATCGCGCGCAGCACGAGGCCGATCGCGACGGTCTTGCCGGAGCCGGTCTGGGAACTGATGCGAAGGTCGCGGCCTTCGGAGGCAGGGTCGAGGACCGCCAGCTGCACGGCGGTGAGGGAAGAGAAACCACGTTCCTCGAGTGCCTGCGTCAACGCCGGCCCGAGAACGTCCGGAAAGCGGGCGTCGTCCATAGAGGCCGGGCGATAGCATTGGCTCGACCACCGTGCGAGCCGCGTCGGACCACGCCCCATGCGGCGGACGCTACAATCGGGCCCATGCAAGCGTGTCCCTGTGGGCGTGCCGCCGCGTACGCCGCGTGCTGCGAGCCCTTTCACCGCGGAGCCGAGGCCCCCGACGCCGAGCGGCTGATGCGCTCGCGCTACGCCGCATTTGCGCTCGGCGAGGTCGCCTACCTCCACCGCACCCTGCACCCCGATCATCCGGAGGCCGCGACCGACCCGCGGGCCTACGCCGAGCGGCTCCGCGCCCATCTCAAGCGGGCGCGGTACCGCGGGCTCGAGGTGCGCGATGCACGGGGACCCGACGCGGACGGCGTCTCGTGGGTGCTCTTCCGGGTCGACGCCATGCACGCGGGCAAGGACGCGGGCTTCGCGGAGCTCTCGTGCTTCGCCGTGCACGACGGCGGCCACCGCTACGTCGGTGGTCGCACGTTCGCAGCCAACGCCTGCCCGGCGGCCATCGACGACGCCGTCGAAGGCGCCCGCGCGCTCACTCCAGGCTGAGCGAGCGCCGCAGGGTCCCCCGCAGTCCCCCGCGCGAATCGTACGTGCGGACCTCGAAGTTGCGCAGCCCGAGCCGCGTGAACGACGAACGGACCGCGCGCCGCGGGCTGCGGCGCAGCCCCGAGACGCTGTCGGTGAGCGTGATGCCGTCCGCCCTCACCTCGATCGCTGCGACCGCGGACACCGCGCGCTCGAGCCCGATCTCGTAGAGCCCCGCGCCGAGCTGCCGGATGAACACCGCCGAGCCCGGGATGCTGTCGATCGAACCCACGCCGTGGGCCACCTGCGTTCCCGCGTCGTCGTAACCCCGGACCTCGAAGAGCCGGCCCGCCCGCTCGACGTTGAACCGCGGATAGCGCGCCGGAAAGCCGGGACCCGCGCTTCGCGAGGCGCTGCCGATCCGGTACCCATCCACGAGGTACTCGACCCGCGCGACGCCGTCCGGCGGGTAGGCCCTCAGCTGGTAGCTGCCGTCGGACTCGCGCCACCAGTCGACCGCCGTCGCCGAGGGCGCAGGCCCCATGTCCGTGGCCGTCAGCGCCAGCAGGTCCGCCTCGTCCCCGTCGAACCAGTTGCGATCGACGTTCCCGACGATCCCGGGGACGCGCCCCGTCTCGGTGTGCTGGAAGAACGTCCAGCGCGCCCAGGCATCGGGCACGAGCGGGCAGGTCACCCCGTAGTTGGCGATCCACAGCGGCGCGCCCCGGGGATCGGCATCGCCGACCTCGTCCCTCCAGAAGTAGTACGCGGTGTAGACGATCGGCGTGCGGCCCGTCGCCGCCCGCACGTAGTCCACCCACTGATTCACGCGGGCCGCCACCGTCGCGGGCGACAATCCGCCGTCGTCTTCGACGTCGATGACCGGGGCGAGATCGTCGTCCTCGAGCGCGCCCATCCGCCGCAGCATCAGGTCCGCCTGCGCGATGGGGTCCCGGTTCGGGCGGAAGTACTGGTACACGCCCCGGACGATCCCGACGCGGCGCGCCTCCGCCCAGTTCCGGTCGAACTCGGTGTCCTCGTACATCGCATCGCTGACCCGCACGAACGCGAAGCGGATGCCCGCTCGATCCACCGCGTCCCAGTCGATGCGCCCGTTGTGATGGGACACGTCGATGCCGGGCAGCGTCGTGCCGCGCGTCGCGCATCGCCGCAGGGCGTCCGCCGCGACGTCTTCCCCATCCCGGGCATCGAGGTCGTTCGCGCAGCCCGACGCGAAGGCGAGCGTCGAGAGCAGGAGGAGCAGCGAGACGAGGTGGCGCATCACGAACCTTTCGAGGAGTCGCGGCCCGACAAAGCAAGCGCCATGCGCACCCGCTCCAACGTCCTCTGGGTACGACATCAAACCACGTGCCCCCCGCTTTCTCACGTTCTCCGCGGGGTCGTGCGACCCGAGCCGACGGGCTGTTTTTCCAATCTCGCTGGAGCCCATGGCCCGGAACGTCCGGGTGCCCTCGGATGGCGCCGCTTGCCTACGATGTGGGTGCCGCGCGCCGGGAACGATCGTCCCGGGGACGCTCCACCCCGGACCGGCAGCGCCGTCGGCGCACGGGCCCACGGCGCGCGCGGGCGCACGGCGGCCCGTCGGTGGGCGACAGGGCACCGCGCGAGCCCCTATGCTCGGCGCGTGCACGCCCCCCTGCCCGACGCGCCCTCGAGTCCCCGCGATCCCGCCTACACGCGGAGGCTCTTCGCGTTCCTCGGGGTCGCGAGCTTCTTCGAGGGCTTCGATGCGATGGCCCTCTCGCAGATCCTGCCCGCCATCCGGCGCGACTTCGATCTCGGCGAGTTCCAGACGGGGCTGCTCGTCTCGGTCGTCAGCATCGGGACGATGCTCGCGTACGTGCTCGTGCGTCGGGCCGACCGCGTGGGCCGCAAGCCCGTGCTCGCGCTCACCATCGCTGGCTACACGTGCGCGTCGTTCGCCAGTGGCTTCGCGCCCGAGGCGGTCTCGTTCGCGCTGCTGCAGCTGGTGGCCCGCACGTTCCTCATCGGCGAGTGGGCCATCGGCTTCGTCTACGCCGCCGAGGAGTTCCCCGCGGAGCGTCGGGGCGGGGTCATCGGCGTGCTGTCGGCGTTCTCGAGCCTCGGCGCGGTCGTGTGCGCGGGGCTGACCCCGCTGCTCTCGCTCTCGCCGCTCGGCTGGAGGACGGTCTACTTCGCGGGCACGGTGCCGCTCGTGGGGCTCGCCCTCGCGCGGCGGAGTCTGCGCGAGACCGCGCGCTTCGAGTCGCTCACGGAGGCCGAGCGAAGGCCCACCCCCCTGCTGACGATCTGGGGCACGCCGTGGCGTCGCCGCATGCTGCAGCTCGCGGTGCTGTGGGCGCTGGTCTACACGTGCTCGCAGACCGCGGTGATGTTCTTCAAGCAGCACGCGGTCGAGACACTCCACCTGCCCGAGACGACGGTCGGAGGGATGATCGCGGCCGGCGCGGTCCTCTCGATGCCGCTCGTGTTCGCGGTCGGCAAGCTGCTCGACCGGCTCGGGCGTCGCGCGGGCGCGGTCCTCGTGTTCTCCGCGGCCTCCATCGGCACCGTGAGCATCTACACCCTCTCGTCTCCGCCCCTGCTCTTCATCGGGATCGTCGTGGCGGTGTTCGGCGCGGCGGCGGTGCTGCCGCCCCTGAACGCGCTCAACACCGAGCTCTTCCCGACCCACCTCCGGGCCGACGCGTTCGCGTGGTCCAACAACCTCCTCGGCCGCATCGGCTACGTGCTCGCGCCCCTCGCCGTCGGCGCCGCCGCCGAGCACGTCGGATGGGGTCCCGCCGTCGCCTCGACCGCCGCCGGCCCGATCCTCGCGATCGTGCTCCTGCTGCGCTGGATCCCCGAGACCCGTGGCCGCGAGCTCGAGGACACCGCCCGGGTCGGATGAGACCGTTGTGTCGGCCCGGCTTTCGTGGCTAGGTCAACGCCGAATGTCCGAGCCCGAATTTCGATTCCTGCGCCCCTCGGGCGTGCCGCGCGCGACCCCGCGCCTCCTCTGCGTGTTCGACGGCGGCGATGCCCCCGGATACTCGTCGGTGGCCGTCGCGCTGACCGAGGAGGGGACCCGGCGGGGCTACGAGGTCTGGGCGGCGACCGAAGGGTTCCGCTCGCTCACCGACGACGCGACCGCCGATCTTCGCTTCGAGCGCCTCGTGGTCTCGCGCAAGGAGCGCTACGACCTCCTCGCGCGGAACATCCCGGCCCGCTCGATGGGTCGGCGGGTCCTCGATCCCGGGAGCGACTTCCGCTCCGAGCGCTACCTCGGATTCCACACGCGGACCAAGCGCGACCTCGCCGCCGAGACGTTCCGCGCGCAGGGCTTCACCCACCTCGTGTGCGTCGGCGGCAACGGCACGTTCGCCGGATGCCGTGCATGGCTCGAATCGTTCGGACACGCGAGGCCCCCGACCGCGTTCGTCAACGTGTCCATCGACAACGACGTCGTCGGCGACCGTGCCATCGGCTTCCTGACCGGCATCGAGGCGGGGGCCACGATCGCCCGCGGTCTCTACGAGGACAGCTACACGCACAAGCGCGTCTACCTCCTCGAGATGATGGGCAACCGCTCGGGACGCCATGCGCTGCACTGCGGGGTGGCCTCGCGCGCCCACCTCATCGTCCTGCCCTTCTTTCGCTTCCCCGACGAGGTGCTCGCGGAGATCGCGGACGGGCTCGGACGCTGCGAGCACGCGCTGGTCGTCGTCGCCGAGGGCTACGAGTCGGAGCGCCGCAAGAAGGACCTCCCCGGCGCCTCGGCGAGCTCCTACTTCAAGATGCAGCTCGAGGGGTACGGGCTGCGCGACCGCGAGGATCGGCGCGTCATCGCCGAGCCGTTCAGCCGACACCTGCGCGGGGTGCGTCCCGCGTTCGCGGACGTGTCGGCGGCCTACGTGAAGGCGACGCTGCTCTTCGAGGCGTTCGACGAAGGGCGCACCGAGATCATGCCGTACGTGTTCACCGGCCACGACGTCGGGGTGCGCTCGTTCGATCAGATCACCCGCGAGGACCGCGTCGAGCGCTCGCTGCTGCCCCTGCTCGACCGGCTCGGGTTGCCCGGCTTCCGGACGTGGGTGCGCGACCACTTCACCACGAGCGCCGACACGCTCTGAACCGCCCTGCGGGCATCCGCGCGGGCGGGGGCGTTTCCATCGACACGCAAGACGTGAGAGCCTCTCGAACTGGAGGGAGAACCATGAACAGCCAGGAACCGAAGAAGCCCGGGACGCGCTCGCTCGTCGAGGACGAGATCGTCAGCGCCCGGAAGCTGGGACGACGCTCGAGCATCACGATGATCGGCGCGGGCGTCGCGGCGGTCGCGCTCGTCAGCGGCACGGCCCACGCGGAGGACGAGAGCGAGCTCGGCTGCTCCGGCCGCAGCGACAGCGACCCGAACGATCCGGCGGGCTGCGGGCGTGGCCGCAGCGGCGTGACCGATCGGGACCCGAGCGATTCCGCAGGAAACGGCCGCGGCGCGAGCGGCTGCTCGGACAGCGACCCGAACGATCCCGGAGGCAACGGCCGACACTGCGGCCGCCGCAGCTGCAGCGACTCGGATCCGAACGATCCCTCGGGCCGCGGCCGGCACTGCTGACCCCGCGCCCGACGCGCGCTCCATCGCGTCGAATCGATGCCCCGCGCGGCCTCCTCCGAGGTCCTCCGCGGGGCACCGTCGCGCCCGGAGGGCCGCGCGAACGGAGAGGTTCGACGCGTCCCCGCGCTGGCGGCCAAGGTCCGCCGTGCACGCCGAGGTGCGGTGCCTAGGTGCCACTCCGGAGGCACCATGGAACGAGACGACGAGAGCGACCCCCTCGAGACGTGCGCCGACTGCGGTGCGGGCGTGTCCGACACCGACCGCGGGTATTCCGTCGGGGCCGACGCCGCCCTCTGCCACGGCTGCGCGACGCGGCGGGGTGGCCGCTGGGACGAGACGCGCGACGCGTGGGTGGACGCTCCTGCCGTTCACGACCTCGCCCACGAGGACCGCGCCTTCCCGAGCGAGGCATGACCCCATGACCACCACCTGGATCCTCCTCGCCGATCGGAGCCGCGCCCGCATCCTGTCCCAGGCCCGGAGCGGCGCACCGCTCGTCGTGGTCGAGGATTTCGACCACCCGGAGGGCCGCCTCCACGACCGCGACATCGACTCGGACAAGCCCGGTCGGGTCTTCGACAAGGCCGGCGTCGGACGGCACGCCGTCGGCTCCGAGGAGCTGCCCCACGAGCGCGCCGCCCACATGTTCGCCAAGCACCTGGCCGAGCGCCTGCGCGCCGGTCGCCAGGCCCATGCCTACGAGGCGCTGGTGCTCGCCGCCGAGCCCCGCTTCCTCGGCCTGCTCCGCGGCCAGCTCGATCCGACGACGCGCAAGCAGGTCACCGGCGAGCTGCACCGGCACATGCTCGGCATGCACGACGGCGACATCTCCGCCGCCCTCGAGGGCGTGCTGCCCCGCGGCCGGCCCGTCGCCCGCAGCTGACGCGGACGGGTGGTCCCCGCGTGGTCTGCGCCCCTCGGCCGGGCCCGCGGGACCCGACCCAGGCCACGTTGATTCCCTTCGACGGAGGGGCGAGCCTGGGGCCCATGTTCCTCCGACCTCCAGGCCTCTTCGCGATCGGCGTCCTCACCGTCTCGGCGGGCGCCATCGCACCCTCCCCGGCGCGGGCCACCCCTGGTCCGGACTCCGTCGCGGTGCTGGCCAACGCCGACGTCCCGGGCAGCGTGGCGCTCGCCGCCCGCTATGCCTCGGCCCGAGACATCCCGTCGAGGCAGGTCTGCTCGATCTCGATGCCCGTCACCGAAGACGTGACGCTCGACGTCTTCCGCGCGCGCGTCGAGGCGCCGCTGCGGGCCTGCCTCGAGGCCGCCGGCGTGCGGCCGCGGATCGAGGCCATCGTGGTCATGCGGGGCGCGCCGCTTCGCGTCGTCGTCGACGTCGCGGGCGTGGCCCGCACCGTGTCGCTGACGTCCGCCCTGGCCCTCGGCGACACGGTCCTCAGCGCCGACGGCGCGCCCCTCCTCGGACGTGATCCCGGTCAGGACCTGGACTGCGGCGGCACCGCGTGCTGGGGGGCTGCGTGGCCGTCGGCGTTTCACGCCGAGCCGTTCCATGCCGGCTGGACGCGCACCGAACGCGGCATCGTTCACCGACCCCTGCTCGTCACGATGCTCCACGGCCGCAGCGACGACGACGCGGCGCGCCTCCTCACGGCCGCCCTCGACTCCGAAGGGCGCCCCCCGAGCGAGGAGATTCTGTTCATGGACGGAGCCGATCCCGCGCGAGGCGCGCTCGACGGGGAGACCGAGGCCGTGCTCTCGGGCCTGGCGGTGCGCGGCCGAGCGGCCCGGAGGGTGCCCTTCGCGGCCGATCAGAGCGGTCTGCGGCTCGCCGGATTCTTCACGGGCACCGCGTCGCTCGGGGCGACGATCGAGGGCAATTCGTTCGCCCCCGGCGCCCTGGTCGACAACCTCACGAGCTTCGGCGCGCTGCCCGAGAACTTCAGGGAGACCGGTGAGGCGCAGGTCTCGATCGCGCGCTGGGTGGCCCGGGGCGTGACCGGCGTCCACGGCACGGTCGCCGAGCCGCTGAACAACTGCTTCCCCTCGCGGCGCCTGGTGCTGGAGTACGCGGACGGCGCGACCCTCGCGGAGGCGTACTACGGCCGCATGCCCTTCGTGTACTGGCAGAACCTCGTCCTCGGCGACCCTGTCGCCGCCCCTTACGCGGTGCGGCCGCAGGTCGTCATCGACGGCGTGGCCGACGGGTCCGCCGTGCCGTCGGGCCGCACCCTCGCGGTGCACGCGGAGTCGCCCGCAGGGCGACCGATCGAGCGCTTGGCGCTCTATCGAGACGGAGTCCTCCTCGCCGAGGCCGAGGGCGGCGCGCTGGAGGCGTGCCTCGTGGGCAGCGCGCCCGGCCCGAGCCAGCTGCTCGCCGTCGCGACCTCGGCGGGCGACCTGGAGCACTGGCCCGCCCGGGGCTGGACCCGTCTGAACGTCGAGGTCGCACCGGGCCCCGATGGCTGCACCGCGCCTGCCGCCGACGCGGGCACCATCGACGCAGGGGTGGACCCGGACGGCGCGGTGGTCGGGCTCGACGCCGGCGGGACCCCGGGACCCACCTCGGCGGGCGGATGCCGCATCGGGCCCTCGACCCGAACGGGAACCGCCGTCGCCCGCGTCCTGTGGACGCTCGCGCTCGCGCTCGTTTCGTGGCGTCGGCGCCCTCGCCTCCGCTGAGCTTCTTGGCACCCGGTGCCATTTTTGATTGACACCCAGTGCCATCTTTTGCAGATTCCCGGCGTGGACTCCGACGAGGAAAGCGCCCCCGGCGTGCGCGACAAGAACCGCGAGGCGCGGCACTCGGCCCTCGTGGACGCGGCGTACTCGCTGTTCGCCGAGAAGGGCTTCGCGGCCACCACGATGGACGAGATCGCCGCGCGCGCCGGGCTGTCCCGGCGCACGGCGTTCCGCCTCGTCACGAGCAAGGAAGACCTCGTGTTCCCGCGGCGCGACGCGCGCCTCGCGCGGCTGACGGAGCTGCTCGCCCCGAAGGAGGGCGAGACCCCGGCCTCCACCGTGCGGCGCGCCTGCCTCTCGCTCGCGCGTGACTACCAGGACGACCGCGTCCGGATGCTCGCGCAGTGGCGCGTGGTCGAGTCCGACCCGGCGCTGCTCGGCCGCGAGCTGCTGCTCGACCGCGCCTCGGAGGAGGCCCTCGAGCGTGCGTTCCTGGGCGACGAGCGCGACACCCCGAGGGCCCGGCGCCGGGCCTCGGTACGCGCGTCGGCCGTGTCGGGCGCGGTGCGGGCGACCCTGAGGGAGTGGCTGCGCGGCGGCGCGACGGCCGACCTGGTGCGCCTCGGGCGCGAGACGTTCACGGAGCTCGAGCAGGGGCTCGGAGGGATCGAGAGATGACGATGAGGATTCCAGACCGCGGTCGGCCGACGGACGACGTGCTCGCCTCGCTCGAGGCCTACCGGCAAGACGACGTGCCGTGGCGGCAGGGCCGCGCGTTCGGCTACGTGTTCGACGCGCGGCACGAGGCGCTCGACGCCGGCAAGCGCGCGTACCTGTCGTTCATCAGCGAGAACGGGCTCGATCCGACGTCGTTCCCGAGCCTGCTCCGCCTCGAGAACGAGGTCGTGCGCATGTGCGCGAACCACGTTCACGGCGGCGACCGGGTCGTGGGCAACTTCACGAGCGGCGGCACCGAGTCGATCCTGCTCGCGATGAAGTCGGCCCGCGACTGGGCGCGCAAGGAGCGCCCCACGCAGGGGCGGCCGCAGATCGTCGCGCCGGTGACGGCGCACGCCGCGTTCCACAAGGCGGCGCACTACCTGGACATGGAGATCGTGACGTTCGCCGTCGATCCCGTGACCTTCCGCGCGGACGTCGAGGCGGCCCGCGCCGCCCTCACCGACCGCACCGTGGTGCTGGTCGGCTCCGCGCCGTCGTACGCCCACGGCGTGATCGATCCCATCCCGGCGCTCGCGGCCCTCGCCGCGGAGCGCGGCCTGTGGATGCACGTCGACGCGTGCATGGGCGGGGTGCTCCTGCCCTACATGGAGCGGCTCGGAGAGTCGGTCCCGCCCTTCGACTTCCGGGTCGAGGGTGTGTGGAGCCTGAGCATGGATCTGCACAAGTACGGCTTCTGCCCCAAGGGCGCGAGCGTCGTCCTCTACCGTGACAAGGGCCTCCGGCGCTTCCAGCTCTTCGCGTGCGTGGAGACGACCGGCTACACGATCGTCAACGCGGCGATGCAGAGCAGCAAGAGCGGCGGTCCGCTCGCCGGCGCGTGGACGACCATGATGTGCATGGGCGACGAGGGCTACCTCGACCTCACCCGGCAGATGCGCGACGCGACCCGGCGATACGCCGAAGGCATCGCGGCGATCCCCGGCCTCACGGTCCTCGCGCCCCCGGACATGACGCTCATCGCGTTCGCGAGCGAGGGGTTCTCGGTGTTCCACCTCGCGGACCTGATGAAGGCCCGCGGCTGGTACGTGCAGCCGCAGCTGCGCTTCGCGGGGCACGTCGAGAACGTCCACCTCTCGGTGACCGCGGCGAACGTCCCGCACGTCGAGGCGTTCCTGGCGGACCTGCGCGCGTGCGTCGAGGAGGCGCGCGCGCTGCCCGCGGACGACTCGCTGCAGTCGATCGCCGAGGCCGCCTCGCACATCGACCCGGCCACGCTCGACGAGGCCGCCTTCGCGCAGCTGCTCGCGTTCGCCGGAATGTCCGGCGCGGGGGTGCCCAAGGAGAGCGCGGCGATCAATGGGCTGCTCCAGACCCTGCCGCGCCCGCTGACCCGGGCGATCCTGCTGCACTTCGTCAACGAGCTCTTCTCGTGATCCACCGCTGGGCGGAGATGACGGGCCCGGCCATCGAGGCCCTCGATCGGCAGCGCACCGTCGTGCTCGTCGCGTGCTCTCCGCTCGAGGTGCACGGGCCGCACCTGCCGACGATGGCCGACCTGCGCGAAGGAGAGGGCCTCGCCCACGCCGCCGCCGCGCTGCTCGCCGAGAGGCATCCGGAGATCTCGTTCATCGAGCTGCCGTGGGTGTGGATGGCCGCCGACGTGCTGCCCCACCGGGGCTCGATCAAGTTCCGACCGTCCACCGTCGCCCAGGTGCTCGCGGAGATGGGCGAGAGCCTCGCGCGGCAAGGCTGGAAGCACGTCTGGGTGACGAGCTTCCACGGCGGACCTCGGCACGTCGTCGCGCTCGAGGAGGGCTGCCACCGCGCCCACCAGGCCACCGGCATCGAGATGATCTCGGTCTTCTCGCTGCTGGTGTCCCGCCTGACGGGCGGCAGCTCCGACCTCGGGTCGCTGCTCGGCGGGCTCGGGGGGATCGCGCGCGACGAGCTGGTCGGGGACGCGCACGGGGGCCTCGTCGAGACCGCCATGCTGCTCCACCTCGCAGGCGCGCACGTCGATCCACGGCATCGCGACCTCCCGCCGCGCTCGCTCGAGCTCGAGCTCGCCGAGGCGGGCAAGCCCCCGATGCACGCGGGCGACAAGGCGACGCTGATCGAGCTGCTGCGCTCGTTCCCGATGCGACACCGGTACTACGAGCGCGAGACCTACGCAGGCGCCCCCGGCAAGGCGACGGCCGAGCTCGGGAAGCTCTACGTGGAACGCCTGGCCCAGGAGGCCGCGGACGCGCTCTCGGAGCGCTACACGGGGACGCTCCCGGTGTCGCGCTGCCACTCGCCGCTCTGGCCGCTCCGGCGGATCATGCTGAGCGAACGGCTCGGCAAGCTCTTCGAGACGCTGGTCTCCACGCGGCACTCGCCGGTCTGATCCAAGGGGCTCCGCCCCGACCGAACGGCGCTGGCGCGGCCCGCGCGGGCGATGCGGGATGGCGTTGCGCGGCGGGCGCGAAGGGCCGCTTGCCACCGCCTCGTCGGCGCGTACGTCCTCCCTCGAGGAGCCGACATGCCGACGTATTCCAAGGTCTCGTTCGGCGACGCGGCCCGGTCGCGCGTGCTCGCGGGGGCCACGACACTCGCCGACACGGTCCGGGTGACCCTCGGGCCCCGCTCGCGCAGCGTGCTGATGGGCTCCGCGTGGGGCGCGCCCGTGGTCTGCGACGACGGGGTCACCATCGCCAAGCGGATCCACCTCGAGGACCCGCTCGAGGACCTCGGGGCGCAGATGATCCGTCAAGCGGCCGTCCGCACCGGCGACGCGGTCGGCGACGGCACCAGCACCGCGACCATCCTCGCCCACGCGATCTTCGCGGAGGGCGTGCGCAACGTGGTGGCGGGCGCGAGCGCCACCGAGCTCCGCAAGGGCATGGTCGCGGCGTCGACCGCCGCGATCGCGGCCCTCCGAGGCATGGCGCAGCCGGTCGGCTCGAGGACCGAGAAGGTCCAGGTCGCGACGGTGTCCGCGCACGGCGACCGCGTGATCGGCGAGCTGGTAGGAGACGCGGTGGACCGCATCGGACCCGACGGGGTCGTCACGGTCGAGGAGGCCAAGACCACCGACACCTCGATCGAGATCGTGGAGGGCCTCCGCTTCGATCGAGGCTTTCTCTCGCCGTACTTCGTGACCGTCCCCGAGCGGATGGAGACCGTCCTCGAGCGCCCCTACGTGCTGCTGACCGACCGCCGCATCACCAGCGTCAAGGACCTGGTGGGCGTGCTCGAGACCGTCGCGCAGGCCGCGCGGCCGCTGCTGGTCATCGCCGACGACGTGGGCGGAGACGCGCTCGCGACGCTCGTGGTCAACCGGCTCCGAGGTGTCATCGAGGTCTGCGCGGTGAAGGCCCCGGGGTACGGGGACCGGCGCAAGGAGATGCTGGAGGACATCGCGATCCTGACGGCCGGACAGGTCGTGGGCGAGGAGCTCGGCGTGAAGCTCGAGGCGATCGACGTCGGGATGCTCGGCACCGCGCAACGGGCGGTCATCGACCGGGACTCGACGACGCTGGTCGGCGGCGCCGGAGCCAAGGAGCGCGTCCACGGCCGCCTCGAGGAGCTTCGCCATCGACTCGAGGACACGACCCTCTCGGAGTACGACCGCGAGGCGTTGCAGTCACGACGCGCGAAGGTCTCGGGCGGCGTCGCGGTCGTGCGGGTCGGGGCGCCCTCGGAGGCCGAGATGAAGCAGCGCAAGGAGGCCGTCGAGGACGCCATCCATGCGACCCAGGCCGCGATCGCGGAGGGCATCGTGGCCGGCGGCGGCGTCGCCCTCGCGCG
>CAIKNO010000301.1 GCA_903828805.1 uncultured Sandaracinus sp.
CCTTGTCAGCGGCGGCCTTGTCGGCGGCGGCCTTGTCGGCGGCGGCCTTGTCGGCGGCGGCCTTGTCGGCGGCGGCCTTGTCGGCGGTGGCCTTGTCGGCGGCCTCGCGCTTCGCGCGGTCCTCGGCCTCGCGCTCCAAGCGTTCGCGTTCGAGCTCGCGGGCGTGGGCTGCCGCGCGCTCTCGCTCGATCTCCTCGGTGCGCAGCCGCGCTTCTTCGGCCTTGCGTTCGGCCTCGTCGCCCGCGCCGGACTCCGCGAGGGCCGACGCGAGAAACTCGCTGGCATGGCGGATCTGTGTGCGGTCCTCGGGCCTCGGCATCTCCGCTTCGGTGGGGCCGAACGCAGGGAAGAACGGGGCGGGCGCGGGCTCCGGCGTCCGCTCTGGCGTCGGTTCGGGCGCGGCCTCGACGGGATCGACGGACTCGCTCGGGGGGCTGCCCGACTCGAATTCGCCCGGCGCGTCGTCGCGTTCGGAGACGATCCGGTCGATCAGCGCGCGGCAGTCGGCGTCCATCCGGATGAACTTGATGCCCATCCCGTTGGGGCTGGAGTCGCCCCCGTCGTCGCTTTCGCGACGCCAGACGACGCGTCCTACGCCCTGGATCAGCGGACTCTCATCCTTCAGCTGGATCTCGAACTTCAGCAGAGTTCCGACCGCCATCGGCGTGCCGCTCTTGATGAAGACGCCGCCGCGGCTGATGTCCTGGCTGTAGTGTTCGATGAACTCGTCGACGGTTGCGCTCTTGAAGCGCACCTTGAGCGCCACGTGTTCGCGCTTGTCCTTGCGCGTCTCGGCCATCTCGGGGTCCTCCGCGCCCCGATTCCTCGGGGAAGCGCCCGAAGGCTACCCGCGTTGCAGCGGAAGCACAATCGAAGGTTGAGGCGAGGCCAGGGCCGGCGGTCCTCCGAGGGCTTCCAGGACCGGCGCCAGGGACGTGCGGAATTCGGGAAGCACCTCGAGCAGTGGCGCGAGCGCGAAGGCGCGTGCCTCGAGGAACGGATGCGGGGCGCGGAGCAGCTCCGTGTCGTGCGCCATCGGCTGGCCGACGTCGTCGTCCCAGAGGGCCAGCACGTCGAGATCGATGGTGCGCGGGCCCCACCGTTCTCCCCGCACCCGACCGAGCGAGGCCTCGACCTCGAGCAGCACCCGCATCAAGGATTCGGGCTCCATCGACGTCTCGACCCGCACCGCGGCGTTCAGATAGTCCGGCTGACTGGGGCCGACGGCGGGCGTCTCGTAGACGAGGGACACCGCGGCCACCCTGACGCCCGGCACGGCGGCGAGGGACCGCACCGCGCGGGACAGCATCGATGCCCGATCGCCGAGGTTCGAACCCAGCCCGACGCCAGCGATCATCCCGCCGGGGTAGCATCGACGCGCGTTCGAGGTCGAGCCGCGCGGTCGAGTTCACGGTCGAAATGCGCTACCACTCGGCTGTGCTTCGACCGCGACGAAGGCTGACGGATGCCTGGAGGTCCCGCGCCTCGGCCGCCTCCGAGGGGCTCGGCCCGGTGCGGCTCTACACGGTTCCGGTCGGGGCCGCGCCCGATCCGGGAGGGAGTGCCGTCGTGGACCTGCTCCACGCCACGCCGCGCCCCTGGGGCGACCTGCGTGGCGCGCACGAGCTCGTGCGCTTCGGGTTCGAAGGCGGCGACTGCGAGGGCCTCTTCGATGCCTTGCTCGCCGCGCACCCCCTCGCGCCTTCGACCTTCGTGCCGTCGTCGTTCGCTTCTCAGCTCTTTCTCGACGAGCTGGTGCGTCGCTGCTTCGTGCTGCGCGTCTCGGGTGCGAGGGTGGAGCCGAACGTCCAGGAATTCCGGAGGATCGTGGAGGCTCCCCCCACCGATCCCGTCCACTGTGCGGCGCGGCAGGAGGTGCTCCGCGAGCTGACGGAACGCCCCGTGTTTCGCGCCGACCTCGAGCGTTTGTACGCGGGCGTGCGGGAGCTGAGGGCCGCGCTCGAGATGGCCCCGTCCAGCGAGCCGAGCGTGGTCCGGCGCAAGATCGCGGTGCTGGTGGCCATCCAGCGATGCGGGCGGGCGATGGCCGACGGCTTCGAGGGCAGCGCGTCATTGCTCGCGCGGCTTCGCGAGCACGGCCAGGGGCTCTGTCGGACGGACGGGTGGAAGCGCCTGGTGGAGCTGGTCGATCTCGAGGGACATCTCGCGACCGTGGACGTCCGAATGCGCCTCGGCTCCGATGGGACGGTCCGCGAGTTCTCGATGCTCGCGGTTCGCGAACCTCCGCGCACGGCCCTCGCGCCGGGACCCTTCCGCCGTGTTCTCGACCGGTGGATGTCGTTCCTCCGAGGGTATCGGTTCGGCGAGACCGAGGTCGTCGTGCGCTTGCTGGAGGAGGTCTTCACGCCGATGACCGCGGAGGTCGTGGGGTGGCTCGCCCTGACGGGACCTCTGGAGTTCTACCTGGCTTCGATGGGGTTTCGCGACCTCGCGCAGGCTGCGGGGCTCGAGGTCTGTCTGCCGACCTTCGTCGAGGATTCGGAGCGCTCCTTCGAGGCCGTCTTCAACCCCTTGCTGTTCGTGCAGGATGTCACGCCGCGGGGATGCGACCTCCGGTTCGGCCCGGGCGATGGGCTCGTGCTGGTCACGGGGCCGAATTCCGGGGGAAAGACGAGGCTCCTCCAGGCCCTCGGTCTCTCGCAGTTGCTCGGGCAAGCAGGGCTCTTCGTCCCCGCCCGCACGGCGCGACTTCGGTGGGCCCCGGGCCTGTTCCTGTCGCTCGTCGTCGACGACGGGGCGGCCCAGGCCGAAGGGCGATTGGGGACCGAGTTGCTGCGGATCCGGGCGCTCTTCGAGCAACTCGAGCCAGGGTCGCTGGCGATCCTCGACGAGCTCTGCTCGGGGACGAATCCGGACGAAGGCGAGGCGCTCTTCGAGATGGTCGTCTCGCTCCTGCCGCAGCTCGAGCCGCAGGTGTTCGTGAGCACGCACTTCCTCGGCCTGGCGGCGCGCCTGGAGCGAGAGGCGAGGGTGCCGGGCCTGGCGTTCATGCAGGTCGAACTCGATGGGGCCGAGCGACCCACCTACCGATTCGTTCCCGGTGTCGCCTCGAGCTCGCTCGCGCACAAGGTCGCGGCCCGTCTCGGCGTGACCCGCGAGACGCTCGGCGCGCTCGTGGCGGAGAAGAGGGCCCGTCGGCGCGCGTCCTCGAAGACACCGTCTTGATCGGTCCGGCGACCGTCGCGGTCGTCGGCGCGGGCACGGCGGCCCTCTTTCTCGCCCGCGCGGGTCCGCGCGGATCGACCGCCTTCTCTGCGTGTCGGAGCGCGGTCGGACCCTCGTCGACCTGTCGTCCTCGGAGCTCGCAGCACGCGTCATGGGGACCGTGCGGGATGTGGTGATGCCGCTGGGGCTCGCGATCCCTTTCGTCCGTCGTCGGAGGGTGCAGAGCATGGCGGGGCTCGAGCGTGGCGTGCTACGGCCCGCGCTGCCGATCCCGAGGCTGCCGCTCGGTGCCCGCGCGGCGGACGTCCCGTGAGGCCTTTCGGACGTCGTCGGGAGCCGTCGGCCCGCGCGGCGTGCGACCTGGACCGCCAGGGACCGCGAGACTATGCTCGCGGCGCCCATTTTTCTGGGGATTTGCAGCATGTCCGAGCGTGACGACGAGACACGAGATCCTGCGACCGTGGCTTCCAACCCGGGCGGAGAAGCGAACACGCCCGTCGAGGACGCGTTGCCGGCCTCGTCGCCCGAAGGCGCGACCTCGGCCTCGGGGGTGTCGCATGCTGCCCCGTCGGGGCGCGTTCACCGTGTGCGGGGCGGCCTGCTGCTGCTGCTGGGGGCGGCGGGCACGTTCTTGATCATGTGCCGCGAGCAGTCCCAGCCGCATGGGGTGCTCTGGGGCATGCTCACGACCCTCGTCGCGACCCTCGGGCTGCTGGATGCAGCGGGCTTGCTGACCGCGGGGGCCCGCGCCGACGGCTCGGTCGCAGGGGCGACGGACTGGCGTGAGACGGGTCTGCACCGGCGCGAGGGGGAGCCCTTCGCGCTGTCCCCGGCGGTCACGGTGCCGCTCTCGCTGGGGCTCTTCGCGCTGGTCCTCGCAGCGTTCGGGGTGGCTGCACCGCACCTGGGGCGGGCGGGCGCGCTGCCTCTGGCCATCCTCGCCGCGCTGGTGCCGCTCGCTCTCTCGGCGATCCGCCGCCCGGCGCTGCTCGTGTTCGTGGTCGGTGCGGGCATCGTCCTGCCGTTCCTCGGCGTCTACGGCCTGTGGGATCCCTGGGAGACGCACTACGGCGAGGTCGCCCGCGAGATCCTCTCTCGCGACGACTGGATCAGCCTGTGGTGGGCCCAGGAGGACTGGTTCTGGTCCAAGCCGATCTTCATCTTCTGGATCGAGGCCCTCTCGATGGGGCTCCTGGGCGTGGACTTCCACCCCGACGCGAACCCGGTGCATCCCGAGTGGGCTCTGCGGCTGCCGCATTTTCTTCTGACGATGGGCGCGCTGCTCTCGGTGTACGCGCTCGTGCAGCGGGCCTTCGGCAAGCGGGCGGGTGTGCTCGCGGCCGTGGTGCTCGCGACGATGCCTCACTTCTTTCTGCTCTCGCATCAGGCCATCACGGACATGCCTTTCGTCTCGACGATGACGATGGCGATGGCGATGCTCGGCCTGGCGCTCACGGAGACGTCCGAGCGCGAGGTCACCACCTACCGGTTCGGACCGCTCCTGCTGTCCGCGCAGCACGCGGTCCTCGCCGCGCTCTCGTTCGCGTGCATCCCGCAGATCGTGATGCTGATGACCCGCAACGTGACGCTCGTGACCGGCGGCTTCGCGTGGCACCGCGATCGTTTCGTGTTCGGCTCTGCAGGCAACGGCGGCAATCCGGGCAATGCAGCGATCCGGGAGGTGACGCCGGCGTTCGACGGACTGGCCGCGCAGCCGTTCGTGCAGGGACTCTGCTGGCTCCTCGGGTTCTCGGTCCTCGTGTGGATGCTGCGCCGGGAGAGAAGGGCCCGCGGCCTCTACCTGTTCGCGTTCTACTTCTTCTGTGCGCTCTCGTTCATGGCGAAGGGCATCCCGGGATTCGCGCTCCCGGGGCTCGTCGCGATGTTCTGGCTGGCGGCGAGTCGCCGCTGGGACCTCTTGCTCTCCGGTGAGCTCCGCGTCGGCCGCGGGATGCTCACCGTCGTGACGGTCGGGATGCCTTGGTACGTGGCGATGTACGTGCGCCATGGGCAGGGGTTCACCGACCGCCTCCTGGTGCACGACCACATCAACCGCCTCACGGCCGGCGTGCACGGGGACACCGGGAGCATCGAGTACTTCTTCGAACAGCTCGGCTTCGGTCTGTTCCCGTGGATCGGCCTCGCGCCCTTCGCGGTGGCCGCGTGGGCGATGCTCCATCGTGAGGCGCCCGTGGAGGCTGATGGGGCCGACGTGGGACGCGGGCTCGTCCGGCGCGACGTCCTGATGCTCGTGGGTCTGTGGGGCACCGCGGCGTTCGTGCTGTTCAGCGCGATGACCACCAAGTTCCACCACTACATCGTCCCGGCCGTTCCCGCGTCGGGAATCCTCGTGGGGATCACGCTGGACGGACTCTTCGGACGTCGGAGCGATCTGCGTGCGGTCACGGCCCGCG
>CAIKNO010000302.1 GCA_903828805.1 uncultured Sandaracinus sp.
CGTCGTCGTCGAAGCCCACGAAGCGGCTGTCGAGGCGACCCGCGATCTCGCCGCGGGTCCGCAGGAGCTCCTTGCAGAACCTCCCGATGTCGATGCGGAGATCGTTGCGTTCGAGCCACGGCACCGAGAGGCCCGTGTAGCCCGCGAGGGTCTTGCACAGGCGCGTGCGCTCGACCGCGGGCAAGCGCGCGCCGAGCAGGAGGGCCGGCGCGTACGTGCGGAGCGCGAAGGAGCGGACCTCGTCGAGCCACGCGTCCCGATCGCGCGGCAGCTCCGGCAGCACGCCGTGGTAGAGCGCCGTCGCCGCATAGCTCGGCAGGTAGAGCGCGCTCGGCAGATCGTTCTCCGGTCCGAATTCGAGCGCGGCGAAGTCGAGCGCCGGCGAGATGAGGATGACGCCGTTGAGCCAGATGCCGCGGTCCTGGAGGTACGGCGCCATCGCCGCCACGCGCGTGCCCCCGTAGCTCTCGCCCGCGAGCAGCTTGGGGGACGACCACCGCTCGTGGCGCGTGAGCCAGAGCCGGACGAATTCGCTCACCGACTCCACGTCGGGGGTGGGTCCGTGGAACTCCTCGGCCTTCGCCTCGCCGACGTGCCTCGAGAAGCCCGTCCCGATCGGATCGACGAAGACGAGGTCCGTCAGGTCGAGCAAGGTCGCGTCGTTGTCCTCGAGGCGGTAGGGCGGCGGCGCAGGATGCTCCGGGTCGGGGAACGCCACCCGCTTCGGCCCGAAGGCCCCGAGGTGCAGCCAGACCGACGACGAGCCCGGGCCGCCGTTGAAGCAGAACGTCACCGGCCGCTGCTCGGGCGGCACGCCATCGAGGGTGTACGCGACCGAGAAGAAGCTCGCGCGCGCTTCGTCCTTGGGCCCCCGGAGCAGTTGCGTGGACGCCGTCGCGGTGTACTCGAGCACCCGCCCATCGAGGGTCAGCGCGTGCTGCCGCACCGAGCGGACCTCGGGCGGCACGGGGATCGCGGGAGGCGGAGCCGGCACGTTCGAGGCGCCTGCCGTCACGCCCACCTTGGCCGTCCCCTCGCCTGTCTCGTTCTTCGCGTCGCTCATCGGCGGAGTCTTCCACGGGCCGCCGCCCGCTGACCATCCCTCGAAGGTGTCGCCGCGCCGGTTCGCGGTGTGCAGGGACCCGCGCCCGCTCAGATGAGCGGGGGACACCCGAACAGGAACTGCACCCGGCCGACCGCGCCCGTGCGGAGGCGCTCGCACGTCGGCCCCCGAAGCTCGATGGAGCCTCCGTCCTCGGCCAGCTGCCAGCCGTCGGTGTCGCTCCGAGGGGCCGGCACGTCGTCGAGCAGGACGTTCACGTTCGTGCGGTCGGGCGGCGGCGACGCGAGCGCGAAGCGACACGACACCTCGCGGTCGGAGATGGTCCCGAGCGCGGCGAGCAGCGCGGGCGCGTCGTCGGCACGGTAGTACCGCTCGGCGCCGGTGCGGGCGGTGCCTCCGGCGTCGGCCATCGCCGACAGCACCGCGCCGTACGACTCGGTGCCCGGGATCCCGACGACGTACGTGCGGATGCCGCGCGCGCGCAGCGCGGTGATCGCGGCGAGGGTCGCGGTGTCGTCGAGACACCCGATCGTGCCGAGCGCACCGCAGAAGGCCGACGAGGTGGTGCACGTGCACCCCGCCCGGCCGGCCGAACCGCAGTTGGGCGCGCCATCGGTCGCGAGCACGAGGACGCCGTCCGCAGCGCCCGAAAGCGCCTCGCCGGCGACCTCCAGCGCGCTCCGGGTCGGCGTGAAACCGCCCGAGCAGAGGGGCGCGTTCGCCGGGCTCGTGAGCGCGTCGCGGATGGCCGAGGCGGTCCGCGGCCCGGGCGCCACCAGCGTCGTCGGTGGGCGGGACGTGCAGAACGCGTCGGGGGATGCGGCGCCGGTGAGCGCGCCAGGCCCGGGGAACACGGTCAGCCCGAACGAGACGCGGTCTTCGCGCGCGACGGCGACCTCCGCGACCGCGCCGCCGAGATCGTCCCACAGGGTCCGGTACGTGATGCCGGTCGCCGGCCGCGCGTTGGTGTCCGCGCAGCTCCCGAGTTCGGCCGCGGTCGGCATGACCGTCGGGTCGGCCGGCTCGAGGGTCGAAGACGATCGGTCGACCACGAAGACGAGCCGCGCGGGCAGGCGCTCGAGCACGATCTCCTCGCCACCGCACACCCATGCGCCATCCGGCAGCCGCTGCATCCCCGCGTCGCGGGCGGGGCCCGGAGGGCCCCCATCCATGACGGACATCGCCGCGTCGAGGCCGGTGCCCCCGCCGTCCGTGCCGCCTCCTGCGCCTCCATCCCCCGCGGGGCGCTCGTTCGAACGGGTGGTGCACGCGACCAGGACACCGCACGACCAGAGCAGGAGCGCGTTTCGGAAAGGCTTCATCTTCGACTCCTCCGTGACCGACGAGCGCGTGGCGCCCGCCTTCGACCCTCGGCTCAGAACAGCTCGTAACACTCCCGCGCGATGCGGAGATCGTGCGCCGCGGCGTCCCGCAGCGTCTCGCATGCAGAACCCCGGAGCTCGACCGTGCGGTCGCCCACCAGGCGCCACGACGAGGTCCCGGTCGCCACCGACTCGTGCGGCACGTCGACGCCGTCGAGCATCACGTGGACGAAGCGCACCGAGAACGGCGCCTCCTCGAGGTCGACGCTGCAGGAGATGACGCTCCCCGAGATGGCCTCGAGGGCGCGCCTCAAGGACCCCTCGTCGCCGACGGGAATGTGGGACGAGAAGTCGGTGCCCCCCGCGGCGGCCATCCGGTCGAGCACGTCCGCCCAGATGCTCGTGTCGTAGCCGACGACGAACGTGTCGATGCCCGCCGTGCGCAGCGCCCCGACCGCCTCGACCGTGCGGTCGGCGTCGATGCAGAGCCGCGGGTTGGACGAGCAGCTCATCGTGTCGGAGCCGCATCGGCAGGCGGCCCCATCGAGGGCCCCGTTGCAGTTCGGAGCGCCGTCGGTGACGAGCAGCACGTAGCTGCGCCCCTCGAGCCCGGCGAGCGCGGTCCGGGCCGCGTCGAGCGACACCGCGGTCGGCGTCCAGGAGCCCGTGACCGTGTTCGGATCACCGGCGAGCGCGGCGTCGATGGCCGCGCCCGTCGCCACGGCCGGGGCCACGTCGATCTTCCCCGGTCCGCAGAGCGTCATCCCCGCGGGCGCGTCGGGGTTCGCGAAGAGCATCAGGCCGAACTGGACCCGGTCGTCGAGGGAGGCCGTCACGGTGCGGATCGCCGCGACCGCGGGGTTCCACCGATCGACGCCGGCCACACCGAAACCGGCCTCGCGGTACATGCTGGACGAGCGGTCGAGCACGATCAGCACGTTGGCCACGCCCGGCTGCGAGCGGATGGCGACCGCCTCGCACGTCGCGTCGTACCCCGGTCCCGAGGCATCACGCGGCCCGACCGGGCCCCCGGCGTCCGGCCCTGGGTCACCGCCGTCTCCGCCCTCTCGGACGGCGCGCGACGTGCATCCCGAAGCGGCGAGCGCCAGCGCGCACGCCGCCCCCACCACGAGCCCCCCGACCGGACGAACCACGTGTCGCATCCGAACCTCCGACGCACACGGTAGCGACACACCGATGACACTTGGATAACATCTCGCGGGATGGACCTCGCCCCGACGCTGACCGAGTTCGTCCTGGCCCTGCGGGCGCGGGACCCCGGCGCGTGCATCGATGGCCAGAGCGCCCTCGAGCTCCACCTCGGGCGGGTCGTGTCCAGCCCGCTCCACGTCCGGGTCCGCCGCGCGCACCGCGTGCCGCGGACCCTCGCCACCCTGGTCGTGCTCGCGCGTCGAGCGCGACCGACCGCCGCCTCGATGGTGCGAGGGGTGCCGGTCGCACCGCTGCGGACGGCGTTCCTCGAGACGCTCACGACGGTGGCGAGGTGCCAGGACGCGGACCTCCTCGCCGAGGCGGCCCATGCGCTCGGCGCCGAGGATCGGGCGTGGCTCGCACGGCACGCGGGTGGGCGGGGATGCGCGCCGGAGACGGCGCGGGCGGCCTTCCTCGTGTCGCGCGCGACCGGTCTGCCCATCCCGGCGCGGCCGCGTCGCGGGCCCGTCCTGCTCCGCCCCGGGGGGCTGGCCTGCGGCCTCGTCGATCCGGGGACCGGGGTCCGGGTCAACGTGCCCTACGGCGCGCTGGGCCCGGAGGAGGAGCAGACGCGGTTCATGCGGGCGCTGCAGCCGGGCCTGAGGCGGGCAGAGCGGGTGCTGCTCCTGCTGGCCCAACGTGGGGTCGGCCTCGACGCCGAGCTCGCCCAGCGGGCCGCGGGCGTCGAGGCCGGGGCCTCGGCCCTGCGCCGTCTCGAAGCGACGGGCCTGCTCGCTCGACACGCCGGCCTGCTGCGGCCGG
This sequence comes from uncultured Sandaracinus sp., assembly GCA_903828805.1. Lineage (GTDB taxonomy): Bacteria > Myxococcota_A > Polyangia > Polyangiales > Sandaracinaceae > Sandaracinus. The sequence goes on from CAIKNO010000302.1 coordinate 4,360, forward strand.
TGGCCCCGCTCGACCGGACCTCGGCCTCGTCGTCGACCCATCCCCCGCTGCTTGCGCTGCCCGTCGAGGACTTGCTCGCCCACCTCGACGCGAGCGACCACCCTGCGGGGCGACGCGACGCCTTGCGCTTGCGCCTGGCGCTCGGTCATCCCGACGCCGCGGAGAGACTGCTCGAAGAGGCGCCCAGGGCCCTCGAGCGCGGCGAGCAGGTCGAGGTCGAGCAGTGGGTCGAAGCGTTCGCGGTGGCGCATCCGGCCGTCGCCGAGACCCTGCGCGTCACGGTCCTCGAACACACGGGGCAGCTCGGTCCCGCGCTGACCCGGGCCCGGGACCTTCTCCGCCGTGGGCACCACCCTCTGGGACCCTGGCACGCGCGACTCGACGTGGCGCGGCTCGCCTGGCGGGCCGGGCGGGCCCTCGAAGCGGAGGCCGCGTTGAAGGGACTGGAACGCACGATGCGTCGAGGGGCTCCGTCCCTGGTGGCGGTCGAGGTGCGGCTCCTGCGAGGGACGATGGCCCTCGCGCGCGGCGATCTGGGAGCCGCGCGAAGGGCCCTCCGCATGGCGCGAGGGGTCGCGGAGGCCTCGGGCGACGACGAGGCGAGCGCCCAGGTCCTGCGGCGGCTCGGCACGCTCGAGGCCCGCGCAGGGCGTCCCGCTGAGGCTTCGGGCGCCTACCGGGCGGCCCTCGCCGCGCTCCGACGCAGCGCCCGCCCACGGGAGCCGCGGCTCGAGGCCGTCCTCCTCTCGAACCTCGCGACGACGGAGTCGTGGCTCGGGCGAACCGACGAGGCCGAGGGCCTCTACCGGCAAGCGCTCGAGCGTCGGGCCCACCAGCCCCTCGAGGCGCTCAACACCCGCGCCGCGCTCGCCTTGCTCGACGCCTCGCGCGGCCGTGCGCCGTCCGGGGGGCGCTTCGGGCCGCTCGTCGAGGAAGCCGAGCGGCTCGGCGACGCCCGGCTGCGGGCCGAGCTCGGGGTGTATCGCGTCGAGGAGCTCGTCCTTCGAGGCGCGGTCCGTGCCGCCGACGACGCCCTCGCGCGGGTCCGCACGGCGCTCGCCGAGCTCGGCGGCGCCGAACGGATCCTCGACGCGCTCGCGGTCTTCGTCGAGGCTTGCGTCCAGGCACGGCGCGGCCGCGCGTCGGCCCGGGCGGGGCTTCTCGCCGGGGTGGAGCA